>CACKTH010000017.1 GCA_902603045.1 uncultured Pelagibacteraceae bacterium
CAGTTTGATGAGTCTCACTTAAGATATGGAGTTGGTTTAGAGGCAATATCAAATACTTTAGATTTGATAGGAAATTATTACAATGCGATATCTGGTTTCAAAGGAACTGACAGCGGAAGAGAAAAAGTACTTGATGGATATGACGTTCAATTAAATTATCATATATTTAACAAGACAAAAACAGACTTATTCGTTCAATTATTTGAATGGGAAAATCCAAATTCAACATATGAAGAAAAAGGTGAAAAATTTGGACTTAATACTATGTTTGGAAATTTGGCACTGCAAATTGGTTATACAAATGATAATAAAAATAATGATGGCCTTTTTGGAAGCATAAAATTGGTAGTTCCTCTTGGCAAAGAAAAAAACACAAATAATAGTAATGGAAGCGATAACAATATTAATAGTTTAAGCGTAAGAAATAAATTATATGCACCTGTTCAAAGAGAAAATAAAATAAAAGTAGTAAAAATTTCTAAAAGTGGAGTAAAAATAAGTGGTTTCTAATAATATAAATAAAATTATTTATTTTGCAATTTTATTTCTTATTGCATTAATAATAAATATTTTAACTAGTTCAAGTTCATATGCTGCTTGTGCAAAAGATGCAAATGGATCAATTAAAATTGAAACAGGCGATACAACTCCATTTGCAGACTCTTCTACACCCACAACATTTGATCAAGATGCATGCCAGGAAGAGCCTGATGAATATAAATTAACATTTCATAAAATCGCTTTGTGTCCTGAGATAGAAGATCCATATACAAATGGAGCTAGTCCAGATTATTCTGGATGTGTAAATATATTAAATGAAGAAAAGGAAGTTATAATTAAACCAAATGTAGATACCGATTTATTAAGTGGAGGTTTAGAAATACCGCTAGGAACTTATACAATTATAGCTGTTATTGTTGATAATCATCTTCATATCAAAACCAAACAAAAATATGTTTTAAAAAATGGTAATGATGCAACTCTAAAAGGATCATCTGGAGGAGCAGGAGGTACTTGGTGTTGGTCTAAGGCAGCAGTGACTATTTATAGCGGAGATTCCAGTTTAGATACAGACAATGACTATGAAACCGCTCAAGATGGTGTGAATGTGGTTGAAAGTGGAACAGGAAGTGATGCTAGATTAGATTGTGGGGATGAGCCATCTGCAAGTGATATTGGATTTGCGACAGAAATAATTGATAATATTAACGATCCTACTCACCATCCCATCTCTGGAGCTTATCAATTTGGTAACTCTATTGATTACAATGATAACTCAGATTTAACGGGACTTTCTGGATCTTTATTAGGAGCTAATTTGCTTAAAAGTGATAATGCAACAATAGCAGCAAATGAAGATCAGGCTAGAAGAATAGCAGGATTTTTTAAGTATCCAAATACACCAATTAAAATTACTGAGGATACAAACTCATTTAAACTTCAATTATCAACATCAGAGTCTGTTTCTATAGATATGGCAGTTGACGGTAGTAACGTAATTTGGGGTGCTAAAATGGGTGCAGATCCATTTAGTATCAAAGTTATAACTTCAGAATCAAATTAAATTTTTTGGTCGTAATTACCAATTTTGCCAGTTTTTTGTAATAATTTATCAATAAAATCAAATATCCTTTTTTTTCTAATATCTGAAGTTGCGCTTTCTGTTACAACAACTAAAGAGGGTTTATTAGAAGATGCTCTTATTAATCCCCAAGACCCATCATCAAAAGAAAATCTTACTCCATTAACAGTTAATATTTCTCTAATTTCTTGATCATCTATTTTGGTTTTATTATCTTTAATTTTTTTTATTTCTTTAACTAAATTCTCAACTACTTCATATTTTTCACTGTCTTTACAATAAGGAGCCATAGTCGGACTTTGATAAGTTGTTGGTAATTCAGCAAGTATTTCACTCATTTTTTTGTTATTTTTATCTAGTAGCTTACAGACCTGTATTGCTGAATTAATTCCATCATCATAGCCATATCCCAAAGGTTTATTGAAAAAGAAATGACCACTTTTTTCAAATCCTGCTAAAGCGTTATTGGTATTCACCTTTCTTTTGATATGAGAATGACCAGTTTTCCAATAAATTGTTTCACATCCATTCTCATTTAATATTCTGTCATTGGAATAAAGTCCTGTCGATTTTACATCAACAATAAATTTACTATTTTTATGATCTTTTGAAAGATTTCTAGCAATTAAAAGCCCTATTTTATCTGAAAAGATTTCATTACCTTTGTCATCGATAACCCCAACTCTATCTCCATCTCCATCAAAACCAAATCCAATATTAGCATTATTTTCTTTCACAGCTTTTGAAATTGCATGCAACATCTCTAGATCTTCAGGATTAGGATTATATTTTGGAAAAGTCCAATCCAAGTTACAATCAAGTTCAATGACTTCGCACCCAATACTTCTTAAAATTTCTGGTGCAAATATTCCAGCTGTTCCATTACCACATGCAACGACTGCTTTGATTTTTTTATTTAATGGATTTTTTGTTATTAAATCATTTTTATAAACATTCTGAAAACCATCAATTTTTTTTACATTGCCGTCACCACTAATAAAATTTTGATTGAGAGTAATATCTTTTAGTTCTTTCATTTCTTCTGGAGCATGAGTTAATCCTTTTTTGATGCCCATTTTTACACCTGTCCAGCCATTTTCATTATGACTAGCTGTAACCATTGCAATTGCATCTGAGTCTAAATTAAATTGTGCAAAGTAAACCATAGGGGATAAAGATAATCCTATATCTTCAATTTTGCATCCAGTTGAAACTAAACCCTCTTTTAATTTTTCTTTGATATGTTCGCTGTAAGATCTGTAATCTTGGCCAACTATTATTCTAGGATTCTTTTTATTTGTATGATTTATTATTTGAGTTCCAAGACCTTTACCAAGTTGAACGATTCCATCATCATCTATGTCTTTTTCGTATACCCATCTTGCGTCATATTCCCTAAATCCATAGGGATCAATTTTTCCTGAATTATTCATGTGGATATATGTACATTTTTTTAAAATTTTTATTGATAAATATTTTAAAAGTTCTATAAATGTTCTATTGATTTACAATTTATATAGTATATCAAGTAAATCTACACACTATATCTAGTTATTTACTAGATCTTTTAGTATAAGATTAAAAAGGGAGTTTAATGAACAAAATATTGTCTCAGGCAATCAGGAAGGCTGTCTCTGATTATAGACCAGCGGAAAAAATCAGCAATAATGATAAAAGACCAGACTTATTTTCACTAAATAACAACACTGAGTTGTTTCAAAATTCTAGAGGAATAACTATTAAAATAGATAGATCTAGAGATAACAATCTAACAGATTTTGGAAGAGCAACACTAAGCGACAGATACCTTGGAGAAAACGAGTCTTTCCAAGATTTATTTGCTAGAGTTGCAAGTCATTATGCAGATGACAACTTACACGCGCAAAGACTTTACAACTACATAAGTAAGTTATGGTTCATGCCAGCAACACCAGTTTTATCAAATGGTGGAACTAAAAGAGGTTTACCGATTTCTTGTTTCTTAAATGAAGCAGGGGATAGCTTAACTGGAATATTAGATCTTTGGAGTGAAAATGTTTGGTTAGCCGCTAAAGGTGGAGGTATTGGAAGTTATTGGGGTAACTTAAGATCTATAGGAGAAAAAATTGGAAGAGTTGGAAAGACTTCAGGCATTATTCCTTTTATAAAAGTTATGGACTCTTTGACAATGGCAATCAGTCAAGGTTCTTTAAGAAGAGGATCGGCAGCTTGTTATCTTCCAATTGATCATCCGGAGATAGAGGAATTTATTGAAATGAGAAGACCAACTGGTGGTGATCCAAATAGAAGATCGTTAAATTTACACCACGGTGTTTTAGTTTCAGATGCATTTATGAGAGCTGTAGAGCTAGACGAACAATGGGCTCTAAAAAGTCCAAAAGATCAATCAGTTCAAGCAACTGTTTCAGCAAGAAATTTATGGATTAGATTATTAACAGCAAGAATTGAAACTGGTGAACCTTACATTATTTTCATTGATACAGTTAATAGAATGATACCTCAACATCATAAACTTGCTGGTTTAACTGTTAAGACATCTAACTTATGTAGCGAAATAACTTTACCAACAGGAATTGATAAAGAGGGTAGAGATAGAACGGCAGTGTGTTGTTTATCATCTTTAAATTTAGAAACTTACGATGAATGGAAAGACGATGAAAACATTGTTCCAGACGTAATGAGATTTTTAGATAATGTATTAACGGACTTTACTGAAAAAGCGCCTGGGTCATTTAGTGATGCAGTTTATTCAGCATTAAAAGAGAGAAGTGTTGGTCTAGGTGTTATGGGACTTCATTCATTCTTCCAACAAAAAATGATTCCTTTTGAGTCAGTGATGAGTAAAGTTTGGAATAAAAAAATATTTGAAAGCATCCAAAAACAAGTTGATCAAGCTTCAAAAGATTTGGCCGATGAAAGAGGTGCATGTCCAGATGCTGCTGATTATGGTATTAATGAAAGATTTTCAAATAAAACTGCAATAGCTCCTACTGCTTCAATTTCAATTATTTGTGGTGGAACATCTCCAGGTGTAGAGCCAATTGCAGCAAATAGTTATACACATAAAACTTTGTCTGGATCATTTAACGTTAGAAATAAATATCTAAGTAAATTATTAGAGAAACATGGTAAAAATGATGATGAAACATGGTCAAGTATAACAACTAATCAAGGCTCAGTTTCTCATCTTGATTTTTTAACCCAACAAGAAAAGGATGTATTTAAAACGGCTTTTGAATTAGACCAGAAATGGATTGTGGAATTGGGTGCAGATAGAACACCTCATATTTCACAAGCACAATCAATAAATATATTTATACCTGCAGATATTCATAAAAGGGACTTACATCAAATCCATTTCCAAGCTTGGAAAAAGGGTTTGAAAAGCCTTTATTACTGCAGATCTAAATCAATACAAAGAGCGGAAAACGTAAACGATGCAAATTCTACAGATGTAACAGCAAACGTTTACAAATCTAAGAAACAAGAAAATCAACAACCAGAATATGAGGAGTGTTTATCATGTCAGTAGAAAGTCTAAAAGATACGAAACAAAAAATTGTAGAACCAAAAAAAATGGGTCTATTAGTTGAGAACCCAGTTTATAAACCATTCAGATATCCATGGTGTTATGATGCTTGGTTAACTCAGCAAAGAATTCATTGGTTACCAGAGGAAGTTCCACTTGGTGATGATGTTAGAGATTGGCAAAAAAATCTTTCTGAGTCAGAAAAAAACTTACTAACTCAAATTTTTAGATTTTTTACTCAAGCAGATGTTGAAGTTAACAACTGCTACCTAAGACATTACACAACTGTATTTAAACCAACAGAAGTTTTAATGATGATGACTGCATTTGCATCTATGGAAACAGTTCATGTAGCAGCTTATTCACATCTATTAGATACTATTGGAATGCCAGAGTCTGAATATTCTGCTTTCATGAAGTACAAAGAGATGAAAGATAAATATGATTACATGCAAAACTTTAATGTAAACTCAAAAGAAGATATCGCAAAAACTGTTGCTGTATTTAGTGCTTTTACAGAAGGTCTTCAGTTATTTGCAAGTTTTGCAATTTTATTAAACTTTCCAAGACACAACAAACTTAAAGGAATGGGTCAGATAGTTACTTGGTCAGTAAGAGATGAAACTCTTCATTGTAATTCTATGATTAGAATTTTTAAAGAGTTCATTAAAGAAAATCCTGAGATTTGGACACCAAAACTGAAAAAGGAACTTTATGAAGCTTGCAGAACTATAATTGAACACGAAGATGCATTCATTGATCTAGCTTTTGAAATGGGTCCAATGCAAGGATTAACTGCTCAAGAAGTTAAAGATTATATAAGGTTCATTGGAAACAGAAGATTGTCTCAGTTAGGTCTTGAGCCGATATATAATGTTCAAAAAAACCCATTAACATGGTTAGATACAATGTTAAATGCAGTAGAGCATATGAACTTCTTTGAAGGTAGAGCCACTGAATATTCAAAAGCATCTACACAAGGTAACTGGATAGACGCTTTCTCCTAGGATTAAGTGATAGTAAGTCCCTGTATAAGTATTTGTAAGACTGATCCCGTATCAGGCCTATGCTATGGTTGTGGTAGATCCGATGAAGAAAAGAAAATCTGGAAAGACCCCGAAACAACAGATGATTGGAAAAATAACAATCTAAAAGAAATCGAAAACAGGCTTTCAGGTTGGCAGTTAGAGAGTTTTAAAATGTCTTACAAAAACAAAATTGAAAATGGCGTTTCTTTGTATAAACAAAAACAAATTAAATAGAATATATTTTAACAGCAAAGATAATTAACCAAGTAAATTTAAATAATTAAACTTTTTCTTTGTCTTTATAATTTTCTGCTTCATTAAAAACTTTATTCTTTTTTGTGTTTAAAATATCAGCAAAACTATGGTTCACATCTCTGTGTCCAGCTTCATCGTCTCTTATCACTTTTACTACATCTTTTAGTCTAGAGTTTAACGGGAGGTTCCAGTAATTTATTGCTATCTCAGGAGCCTTAATATTTTCAATTTTACCCTCTTCTATTTCATTTAAGTACTCAGTGTAACTTATGACAGCTTCTTCTTCAAAATATCCAACAATTCTATGAGCAGTCTTTTGTGATATTAAATATATAAATAGATACATCAAAATAAATATAAATTGTGCAATCATTATAATTAATCTTTCTATAAAGGTAGGTTTTGCAATTTTAATAAAAGTCATTAAATGCATTCTTTCATTTGCAGCTTCATCAAGTAGAATTTTGATCCAACCTTTGTCATCTTGCATTTTTCTTAAAGATTTTAAATGTAACAACATTCCAGCCACCATACCTGGAACAGCAGCCACAGTTTCTAAGACCACAGCTCTATGCCCATATTTTTTTTTGAAAAAAGTATCAGCCAAAAATCTTAAAAATTTTGTAAATGCAAAAGCAATTTTATCACTTAAATTTTGTGGTTTGTGATGCCTATTTAAATTTTCCATAAATTATATATGGCGATTATTTAATATTTTTAAATAGGTAAGTTAGACCTATCTTCTAAAACTCTAATAGGTGTGGTTAATTGGACCTTGTATTAAGAAGGTCACTTTGGTTTAATTCTTTATTAACTTAAAAGAGGAAAAAATGAAAAAAACGTTCAATTTGCTTCTAAGTGCAATATTGGTAGTAACTTCATTTATTGGATTAGGAAATATAGCTGTCGCTGATGGCCATGGTTTTCCTTCAAAACCAATTGAAGTTGTAACACATGCTGGATTAGGTGGTGGTACAGACACAACTGCAAGAATGTTGCTTATTAGAACAAGAAAAAATTTAAAAAATAATGCTTACATCACTCCAAAAAAAGGGGACAGTGGAAATAAAGCTATGGCTTATGTTAAATCAAAGCCAAGAGATGGTCATACTGTCTTAGCAATTACTCCAACTCACTTATTTAGAATGGCTAGAGGAAATGCTGAATTAAAAATTGATGACTTTGTAGGTGTTGCAAGAACAACAGTTGATCCAATAGTGATATTTGTTAATGCAAAAAGCCCTTACAAAACAATTGAGGATTTAATTAAAGCAGGAAACAAAAAGCCAATTAAGTATGGTGGAACAAACGTTGGAAGTGTTGACCATATTTCAGGTTTAATTTTTGCAAGAGAAGCAAAAACAAAAATTGCTTTTGTACCATTCGAAGGTGGTGGAGCTATAATGACTAGCTTGGTTGGAAATCAAATTGAGGCTGCTGGATTAAATTTAGATGAAGGTAAAGATCAATTAGATGCAGGTGAATTAAGAGTATTAGCAGTAATGTCTGATCAAAGAATGTCAGCTTTACCAGATACTCCTACATTAAAGGAGAAAGGGATCAATGCATCATTTGCTACCGTTAGAGGTGTAGTTGTTCTTAAAGGAACACCACAAGAAACTATCAATACTCTTGAAAAAGGTTTCTTAAAAGCTATGAAGCATCCAGTTTATCAAAACTACTTACAAGGTGCTGGATTAGACTCATCTAGTGTTGCAGGAGCAGCAGCATGGGATGCAGAAATTAAATCTATTTACAAAGAAGCACGTGCAGCTTTAGTAAGTTTAGGTTTAGCTAAATAATATCAAAAATAATAGCGGGGGAGCAGATCCCCCGTTAGTCACCACAATGATAAAAGATATAAAAATTCTTAGTGTAATAATTATTATTTCTGTTGCATTATTTGGATATACTTTCACATTTGATGAAGTACCAGAAATATTGGCACAAGGCATGCAACCTACAATGATGCCTAGATTAATTTTTTCATTAATAATTTTTCTGTCTGTATTTCAATTGGTCCAAAATAAGAAGTTAAAGTCTGAAACAAAAGAACTAATAAGGAAAAACGCCTTCATTACATTTGGTTATACTTTTTTTATAGTTTTGATAGCAGATAAATTAGGTTTTTTTATATCTATATTTTTATACACACTTGTAATGCCAATTTTGTGGCAAAGGAAAGATTATATAAAAATATTTTTTTATTCTCTTGTAATATCAATATTTGTATTTGTTTTTTTTACATTAGTTTTACAACTAAAATTTCCACAAGGAATTCTTGAGGAATTCATAATAAGGAATTTCTACTAATGGATTTTTTGTCTAATATTTCTTTAATTTTAAATTATACAACATTTGGTCTAATTTTAGGTTCTACTATTGTTGGAGTTTTAATAGGTGCACTACCAGGACTTAGTTCAGGTATGGCAATTGCATTATTATTACCTTTTACAATTTACCTAGAGCCAAGCCAAGCAATAGCTGCAATGGCTGCTTTATATTGTGGAGGCACTTTTGGTGGTTCAATAACTGCAATATTAATCAATGCTCCAGGAGCTCCACCAGCTGCTGCTACTGCATTTGATGGATTTCCAATGGCACAAAAAGGTGAAGCTGGAAGAGCTTTAGGAATGGCAGCTGTATCAAGTGTGGTTGGAGGAATACTATCTCTTATTGTATTAATTATTTTCGCTCCAACTTTGGCTAGAATTGCATATAAGTTTGGTCCGCCAGAGTATTTTGCATTAGCAATATTTGGATTATCCATGCTTGCATCGATTAGTTCTAAATCCCCTGTAAAAAATTTAATTGGTGGTTTAATCGGTTTGTTTGTTGCAACAATAGGAGTTCATTTAACAACTGGTGTATCAAGGTTTACATTTGGAGTAGCAGAATTATTTGAGGGGATAAGCTTTGTTCCAGTCTTAATAGGTTTATTTGCAATGTCTGAGATTTTGGTTCAAGCATCTAAAAGTGAATTACTATTAGAGAGGATTAAATTTTCAGCAATTAAGCTTCCCTCAATTTCAGAATTTAAAAATTGTGCAAAGACAATTCTAAGATCTTCAGGTATTGGAACATTCATTGGTATTCTTCCTGCTGAGGGAGGAACGGTTAGTGCAATGATTGGATATAATGAAGCCAGAAGATGGTCTAAAAATAAGGATAATTTTGGCAAAGGTGAAATAGAAGGTGTTGCTGCGCCCGAGTCAGCAAATAATGCTGCAACCGGTGGAGCTATGATACCAACTCTTGCTTTAGGTATTCCAGGTTCTGCAACAACTGCAGTGATTTTAGGTGGTTTTCAAATTCATGGTTTAAGAGCTGGCCCCTATCTTTTTGAACAGCAACCTGATCTTTTGTACACAATTTTTTATGGAATGTTATTGGCTAACTTTATATTTTTAATTTTTGGATTACTTGGAGCAAAAATATTTTCTAGAATATCATTAATACCAAGAGGCTATTTATGGCCGTCAGTTTTTGTATTTTGCTTGGTTGGATCTTATGGTTTATCCCAATCGATGGTTGATGTTTATATTATGTTAATTTCAGGTGTAGCTGGCTTCTTTTTAAGAAGATACGGTTTTTCTCCTGCACCAATTATAATGGGAATTGTACTTGGAGAATTAGTTGAAAATTCACTAGCTCAGTCAATAATAATTTTTGATCAAAATATATTTATGTTTTTCACAAGACCAATAGTACTAGTATTTTTTGCATTAACTTTTTTAAGTTTATTTTACAGACCAATTAAAAATCTAATAATGAAAGGAAAATAATGACCAAAGCTTTTACACCAAATATTAAATCTAAAAGAGGGAAGGACTTAACAAAATATGTTGCAAACTTTGTATACAAAACAAAATTTAAAAGCATTCCAAAAGAGGTAGTTGAATTAGCAAAAAAACATATTTTAGATGGATTTGGTCTAGCATTATCAGGTTCGGTTGCAAGAACAGGAAACTACTTATTTGCACATATAAAAAAAAGTTCAGCTAAAGGAAAAGCAACTGTTATAGGATCTAAAATGAAAGTACCTACTAACTTTGCAGCATTAGCAAATGGTGTTGGAATACATTCTGATGATTATGATGATACACAATTAGCAGTAGCAAAAGATAGAGTTTATGGTCTTTTAACACATCCAACAGCCCCTTGTTTGCCTAGTGCTTTTGCTGAAGGAGAAGTTAATAAAATAAATGGAAAAGACTTTCTAAATTCATATTTGATAGGTGTTGATGTTGAATGTAAAATCTCAGAAGCCATGTCTCCACGTCACTATCAACATGGCTTTCATTCAACAGCTACTTGTGGAACATTTGCGTCAGCTTCTGCAGCAGCTAAAATAAGAAAATATGATTTAAATAAAATAGTAAAATCTTTAGGTATTGCGGCATCCCTAAGTGCTGGATTAAGAGAAAACTTTGGAACAATGACTAAACCTCTGCATGCAGGTAGAGCTGCAGAAAGTGGAGTTATAGCTTGTGATCTAGTAAGATATGGATGGTCATCTACTGATAAAATTTTAGAATCTCCAAGAGGTTTTTTTCAGGCACATGGTGGGGGGTATAATATTAATTCTTTGAAAGGTAAGCTTGGAAGACCATGGACTTTTAAATCACCTGGAATTTCGATTAAACCACATCCTTGTGGATCCTTAACACATCCTGGGATGACTAAAATGCTAGAGTTAATAAAAAAATTCGATATTAAACCTGAACAAGTTTTAAAGATCGATGTAGGCACAAACCATAATATGCAAAACGCTCTAATACACCATAGACCAAAAAATGAATTTCAAGCAAAGTTTAGTATGGAATATTCAATGGCAATATTGTTAATGGATAGAAGAGCTTATATACCAGAATACCAAGATAAAAGAATTAACAAACCAGATGTACAACAAATGTTAAAAAAAGTTAATTTCTATAAAAATAAAATAGCCGAAGCTGCTGGTTACGATAAGATGACAACTATTATTGATATTTATTTAAAAAATGGAAAAAGAATATCTGGCAAAGGAGATTTTGGTAAAGGAAGTCCTGCAATTCCAATGACATATGATGAAGTGGCTGATAAATTTTTAGGATGTACAGAATTTGCTAAGTGGCCATCTATAAAGTCAAAAAAAATCATTGATACAGTCAGAAATTTAGAGAAAGTAAAAGATATTAGAATTTTAGGGAAATTATTATCTAAATAATTATCTTTGATTTAAAAGCATAACTTGTCTATGCTTATTACCCTTGTATTTAGCCAAAGGTCTTATCAACTTATTAGATGCATGTTGTTCCATTATGTGAGCTGACCAACCTGTAATTCTTGAAATAACAAATATTGGAGTAAAGAAGTCGGTATCAAAACCCATTAAATGGTAGGTTGGACCAGTAGGATAGTCAACATTTGGGTGTATATTTTTTTTGTCTATCATTTCTTTTTCAACAATTTCATAAATTTTCAGAAATTTTTTGTCTTTCTTAATCTTACACACTTTTTCAAAATAACTTTTCATTGTCGGTACTCGAGAATCCCCACTTTTATAAACTCTATGTCCAAATCCCATAACTACTTCTTTATTCTTAAGTGCGTTTTTAATCCATTTGAGAGCCTTTTCGGGTTTTCTTATTTTATTCATCATATGCATAACTTCTTCATTTGCTCCACCGTGTAGTGGTCCTTTTAGACTAGCTATAGCACCTGTTATAGCACCATGAATGTCAGATAAACTACTTGTTATAGTTCTAGCTGTAAATGTTGAAACATTAAAACTGTGTTCTGCGTATAAAATTAAAGATACATCAAAAGCTTTTACAATTTCTTTTTGAGGTACTTTTCCAAAACACATATAGAAAAAGTTTTCTGCAAAAGTTAGTTCTTTTTTTGGTTTAATAATTTTTTTTCCTTTTCGTATTCTGTAAAACGCTGCTAAAGCAGTTGGAGTTTTAGCTAAAATTCTTAAAGCTTTTCTTGTATTTGCTTCCAGAGAATTATCAGTAGTCTCTTTATCTTCTAATCCCATTACACTAACCGCTGTTCTAGCAACATCCATAGGATGAGACTTTTTTGGCATATGTTTAATTATCTCATAAAGATTTTTTGACAAATCTCTATGTCCTCTTTCAATTTTCTCAAATTGTCTAAGCTCAATACTGTTTGGTAGATCGCCTTTTAAAATAAGATATGCAGCTTCTTCAAATCTACAAAATTCACATAAATCTTGAACAGCATAACCCCTGTAGGTTAATGAGTTAATTTCAGGCATAACTTTAGAAACTTCTGTTTCATCAACAACAATTCCCAATAAACCTTTTTTTACTTCTTCACTCATTATTCATGTCCCTCTGTACTAAAATTATATATCTTTTCGTCTAAAGAGTTGTATTTTTCATACTCAACTAGATCATATAATCTTTTTCTAGTTTGCATCTTATCTATAATATTATTTTGATGTCCATCAGCAAAAATGGCACGTAGACCATCCTCAACACTTTTCATTGCTAATCTTTGTGTAGTAACTGGATAAATTACAATATTGTAACCAAGGTCTTCTAATTGTTTAAAATCTAGCAACTTCGATTTACCAAACTCAGTCATATTGGCTAAAAGATAACAATCTAGTGATTTTCTAACTTTTTCAAACTCAGATTCATCTTTTAATGCTTCTGGAAAAACAATTTCTGCACCGGCATCAATATAAGATTTGCAACGATCAATCATTTTGTCAATACCTTCTACGTTTTTAGCATCAGAACGTGCAACGATTTTAAAATTTTTGTCTGATCTTGCGTCTACACATTCTTTAATTTTTTTTGTCATATCCTCTTTTGATATCAATTCTTTATTATCTAGATGGCCACATCTTTTCTGTTCTATTTGATCTTCTAAATGAATTGCTGAAATACCAAAATTTTCAAATGTTTGAACAGTATTTTTACAAGATTTAAAACCTGTATCGACATCTACAATGGTTGGAAGATTAGTTACACGTGCAATTTGTTTTGATCTGTTACTGACATCATTAAGAGTCGTTAATCCTATATCTGGATAACCCAAATCATTAGACATAACACCTCCAGATACATAAACTCCATCATATCCAATCTCTTCAATAACTTTTGCTGTTAATGGATTATATGCACCAGGTATTCTTAAAATTTTATTAGATTTAAGTTTATTATCTAAATCAATTCTTTTCTCTTCAGGTTTTTTTTCAACAAAGTGCACTAGAATATTCCTTTTTTATTATTCGATTTTAAGTATCTTCTACTTACTTCAAAATTTAGTTTTGTAAGCTGATTATTTTTTAATTTCTTTAAATTTTGAACATCTTTTAAAAATCTTTCACTTTCTTTTTTAGAAATAATATTTTCTGTTAAAATTTTAAATTTATTTATATAATCTATTCTTTTAAAAGGTCTTTTACCGTAAGGATGAGCATCTGCTCTTTCTAATTCTTCAATTACTTTTTTACCATTATTAAATGTCACCACAACCCTTGCTCCAAAAGATTTCTTTTTTGGATCAGGATCATGATATTTTTTCGTCCATTTTTTATCCTCATGAGTTTTAATGGATCTCCATATTTTAATTGTACTTTTTTTGTTAGCTCTCTTTTTAGTATAAGACTTTACATGATGCCAATCTGCATCTTCCAAAGCTACTGCAA
Source organism: uncultured Pelagibacteraceae bacterium (assembly GCA_902603045.1). GTDB lineage: Bacteria > Pseudomonadota > Alphaproteobacteria > Pelagibacterales > Pelagibacteraceae > Pelagibacter. Next base: position 14,067 of record CACKTH010000017.1, read on the forward strand.
AAATGTACATTATTGAGTGATCTAATGTTTCTCTACTAGCATTCGGATCCATTTTTTGTGGATCATTAGCTCCAGTTCCAATTACATAATGAGTATGATGGCTCGTATATATATCTATTTTTTTAATTGTATTTAAATTGTCAATTTTTTTATTGAGAGCTTTTGCAATATCAATTAATGCTTGAGCTTGATATTCTGCAGAATATTCTTTTGTGTATGTTTCAAGAATAGCTTTTTTTTCCTCATTTTTTTTTGGCAAAGGAACAAAATATTTAGCATTTTTTCCATCTAAAATTCTTGCTATTACACTATCTTCACCTTCGTAAATAGGACTTGGAGCTCCTTCGCCTCGCATCGTTCTATCAACAGCTTCAATTGCTAATTTTCCTGCATGAGCTGGAGCATAAGCTTTCCAACTTGAAATCTCACCTTTTCTTGATTGTCTTGTTGAAATACTCACATGTAATGCTTGTTGAACAGCTTGATAAATAGTTTCTGTATTTAATTTTAACATTGATCCAATACCAGCAGCAACACTTGGTCCTAAGTGAGCAATATGATCAACTTTATGTTTATGAAGACAAATAGCTTTTACAAGATTAACTTGAACTTCATAAGCAGTTATAATTCCTCTTAATAAATCATTTCCATTTTTTTTTAATTGTTGTGCCACTGCTAAAAGAGCAGGAATATTATCACCAGGATGGCTGTAATCAGCCGCTAGAAATGTATCATGAAAATCTAATTCTCTAACAGCAGTTCCATTTGCCCACGCAGCCCATTCACAATCAAATTTAAGTTTTGAATTTATGCCAAAAAGATTAGCTCCATTTTTTCTAACATGTTTTTTTGCCATTTCTCGTGCAGATATTACAGGTCTTCTATTTAAGGAAGCTATAGCAACAGAAGCGTTATCAATAATTCTATTAATAACCATTTCTACTGAATTTTTATTTAATTTAGCATTATCACTTGCTATCTCTGCTATTTTCCAAGCAAGCTGTTTCTTCTTTGGAAGATTTATTTTAGATGGATATACTTTAATTGTGTGCGATAACAAAATAACTCCTAATTTGTGATTTTGTTTTAATAGTTAAAATAAATTAATCAATATTAAAGATATTGAGATACAATTTTTTCAATACCTATAAAGTCTTTTATTAAGTGATTATGATAAATTTCATCAATATTTTTTTCAGTATATCCATCCTCTAATAAAATCATTGGAATATCTGCCGCTTTAGCTGCATTTGCATCCGACTCACTATCACCGATCATAATTGATTTATTTTTACTACCATCTAAAATTTCTATGATTGTTGTTATATGTCTCGGATCAGGTTTACAATAATCAAAAGTATTATAACCCGCAACATACTCGAAGTAATCATATATCCCAATTTTTTTTAGAAGATCTACTGCAAGATGTTCCGTTTTATTCGTACATACAGCCATTGATATATTTTCTTTTTTACACCAATTTAAAAAATCTTTTACACCAGGCATCAGAGTACTTTCATTTAAAATATTTTTTCCATAATAAGAAATAAATTCATCTGTCATTTCATTTTTAATTTTCTCATTAATCGAAGTTAATTCTTTTTTGGCCTGGCTCCAAATAGATCTACCAATCATTGCCCCAGCTCCTTGACCAACAGTATTTTTAAGTTCATCAAGAGATTTTGTGGGGTATCCAAATTTCTTCATAACATGGTTATGAGCAAGCATTAGATCAGGTGCAGTGTCTACTAACGTACCATCTAAATCAAAAAGAACTGTGAATTTTTGTGTCATTTAAAAAGTATTAATAAGAAATAAATTGTGAATTAATTAAATCAATACCCAGTTATATACAACTATCTAATGAATAGTCAAAATTTACAAAATAAACTTAGAGATAAATTTTTAAAAAAAGGTGTCAAAATGAAGGGGCCTGAGACAGTATTTTTTTCTAAAGATACTAAAATTGGAAAAAATGTAGAGATAGAACCTTATGTTGTGTTTGCCGATAAAGTGCAAATAGGAAACAATGTAAAAATTTTATCTTTCTCTCATCTTGAGGGTGTTAAAATAGATAATGATGTAAGTGTAGGTCCATACGCTCGTTTAAGACCTGGAACAAAAATAAAATCTGGATCAAAAATTGGAAATTTTGTTGAGGTAAAAAAATCTACAATAAATAAAAATTCTAAAGTTAATCATTTATCATATATTGGAGATGCACTAGTAGGGAAGAACGTTAATATTGGAGCTGGAACAATTACTTGTAATTATGATGGAAGAAAAAAAAGTAAAACAAATATTAAGGATAAAGTATTTGTAGGTTCAAATACATCTTTAGTAGCACCAGTTATTTTAAATGAAAACAGTGTTATAGGCGCAGGTTCAGTAATTACTAAAAATGTAAGCAAAGGGTCGTTGGCATTAACCAGATCAAATCAAAAAGAAAAGAAAAATTACAAAAGGAAATAATAAGTAATGTGTGGAATAGTTGGAATTACAAGCTCTAAAGAGGTTACTCCCAGAATTATAAGTTCATTAAAAAAACTTGAGTATAGAGGCTATGACTCTGCAGGTATAGCAACTCTTTCAAATGGAAATATAAATGAAGTCAAATGTGAGGGTAGAGTAGACGCTTTAGAGAAAAACATTATACAAACTAAAATATCTGGCTCTATTGGCATCGGACACGTTAGATGGGCCACACATGGTAAACCCAGTTCAATAAATGCACATCCCCATTCATCAGAAGATGTATCCGTAGTCCACAATGGTATAATTGAAAATTCAACTATTCTTAAAAAATTATTAGAAAATAAAGGCTATAAGTTTAAATCCCAAACAGATACAGAAGTAATAGTTCATTTGGTAACTG
>CACKTH010000018.1 GCA_902603045.1 uncultured Pelagibacteraceae bacterium
TTAGGATGAATGATAAAAGACAAGGAATAGTTCATATTATTGGTCCAGAACAAGGATTTACACAACCTGGAACTATTATTGTTTGTGGCGATAGTCACACAGCTACGCACGGAGCTTTTGGATCATTAGCATTTGGAATTGGAACTTCAGAAGTAGAACATGTCTTGGCAACTCAGACTTTAGTTCAAAAAAAATCAAAAAATTTTAGAATAAACGTTAATGGATCTCTTCCTGTTGGAGTAACATCTAAGGATGTAATATTACAAATAATTGGAAAAATTGGTACAGCTGGTGGCACTGGTTATGTGATTGAGTATGCTGGAAACTTAATTTCTAATTTAAGTGTCGAGCAAAGAATGACGATTTGCAATATGACAATTGAAGGTGGTGCAAGGGCTGGACTAATAAAACCAGATGAAAAAGTTTTTAAATATTTAAAAGGTAAACCAATGTCTCCAAAGAACTCAAATTGGGACAAAGCATTAGAGTATTGGAGTAAATTAAAGTCTGATGATGATGCAGTATTTGACAAAGAAATCAGTCTTGAAGGCATAGATATTAAACCAATGGTTACTTGGGGAACTTCGCCTCAGGATGTAGTAGATATTGATGGGATTGTACCCGATCCCGAAAATGAAAGAGATGAAAACAGAAAAAATTCTATAAATAGATCATTAAAATATATGGGTTTAAAACCAAACACCAAAATAAAAGATATTAAAATTGATAAGGTATTTATTGGTAGTTGCACTAATGGAAGAATTGAAGATCTAAGGGAAGCTGCAAAAATTTTAAAAAATAAAAAAGTTGCTTCTCATGTAAATGCGATGATAGTTCCAGGTTCAGGATTAGTAAAACAGCAGGCAGAGCAAGAAGGTTTAGATATAATATTTAAAAATTCTGGATTTGAATGGCGTGAACCAGGATGTTCAATGTGTTTAGCTATGAATGCTGATAAGTTGAAGCCAGAAGAAAGATGTGCATCAACATCAAATAGAAACTTCGAAGGAAGACAAGGACGGGGTGGAAGAACACATTTAGTTAGCCCAGCGATGGCAGCTGCAGCTGCTATATCTGGAAATTTAGATGACGTTAGAAAATACAATAGTTAAATGAACAAATTCTCAACATTAAAAAGTATTCCTGCATATTTACCAATTGTAAATATCGATACAGATATGATTATTCCAAAGCAATTTTTAAAAACAATAAAAAGAACAGGACTTGGAAAAAATTTATTTTATGAAATGAGATATGATGAAAAAGGTAAAGTAGTAGATGACTTTATATTGAATAAACCGCCATATAATAATTCTAAGATTTTAATTGCAGGGAATAATTTTGGATGTGGGTCATCTAGAGAACATGCACCATGGGCACTTTTAGACTTCGGTATCACTTGTGTCATAAGCACAAGTTACGCAGATATATTTTATAATAATTGTTTTAAAAATGGAATATTGCCTATTAAAGTTAATGATGAACAGATAAAAGAACTTTCTGAATATTCTAAGAGACAAGAAGAAATTGCGATAAACTTACCAGATCAAAAAATATTTTTTGGAAATAAAGAAATCAAATTTGAATTAGATGAATTTAAAAAAAAATGTTTAATTGAGGGACTAGATGATATTGCACTGTCTTTGGAAAAGTCTAATAAAATAATTTCATTTGAAGAAAAATTAAAATCTACAAAGCCCTGGATATTTAATGATTAAAGTCAAAAAAAGAAAATTCTTACTTTTACCAGGTGATGGTATTGGTCCAGAGGTTATTGGTGAAGTTAAAAAAATTATAACTTGGTTTAATGTAAATAAATCTCTTGATTTTGATATGGAAGAAGCTTTAGTTGGTGGAGCATCTTACGATAAGCATGGAACACCAATTACAGATGAGGTATTTTATAAATCATTAGAATGTGAAGCAGTCATTTTAGGAGCTGTGGGAGGACCAAAATATGATGATTTAGATTTTTCTAAAAGACCTGAAAGAGCTCTTCTTAAGCTAAGAAAAGAATTAAAATTATTTGCAAATTTGAGACCCGCAATTTGTTTTAAACAATTAGTTGAGGCATCAACGCTAAAACCTGAAATAGTATCAGGTCTGGACATTATGATTGTTAGAGAATTGACAGGTGGTATTTATTTTGGTGAACCAAGAGGCATCAAACCAATTGATAATGGTGAGCGTAAAGGAATAAATACTCATACTTATACCTCATCAGAAATTAAAAGAGTTGCTAGAGTTGCATTTGATTTAGCAAAGAAGAGAGACAATAAAGTTACCTCTTGTGAAAAATCTAACGTTATGGAAGCTGGTCAACTATGGAAGGAAGAAGTTCAAAATCTTCATGATAAAGAATATAAAAATGTTGAGTTAAATCATATGCTTGCAGATAATTGTGCAATGCAACTTTTAAGAAATCCAAAACAATTTGATGTTATTGTGACAGATAATTTGTTTGGTGATATGCTATCAGATGAAGCATCTATGTTGACAGGATCTTTAGGTTTATTACCCTCAGCCTCTCTAGGAGCAAAAAACAAAGATGGTGAAATGAGAGCTATGTATGAACCTGTTCATGGATCTGCTCCAGATATTGCTGGAAAAGGGATTGCAAATCCTATTGCGACCATCCTGAGTTTTGCTATGGCCTTGAGGTACTCTCTTGATTTAGATAAAGAAGCCGATGATCTAGAAAAAGCAGTGCAAAATGTACTAGATGATGGGCTAAGAACTAAAGATATTGTGTCAAAAGGAACAAAAGAAATTTCAACTTCTGGTATGGGAGATGCGATTATTGCATATTTGCAAAAATAAAAAAATTAACTTAATTTGATAGTATTAAATTTATGACTGTTTATTCCGCACCTGTAAAAGATATGATGTTCTTATTTGAACATCTAAAAGATAATAAAAATTACAATGAAATTGAAAAGTATAAAGAAGTTACTTCTGATCTGGTAAAAGATATCTTGGAGGAAGCTGCAAAAATTAATGAAGAAATGCTTCTTCCTTTAGCGAAAGCTGGCGACGAAAATCCCTGTGTTTATGAAAATGGAGTAGTCAGAACCCCTCCGGGTTATAAAGAAGCATATTCAAAATTTATCGAAGATGGATGGGTGTCCTTAACTTGTGATCCAAAATATGGTGGCCAAGGTATGCCAAAAACTGTAAGCGCTTTTTTTGATGAAATGCTTTCATCATCAAGTTTATCTTTTAAATTATATAGTGAATTAAGCATCGGTGCATATAATTGTATCTTGAGTCATGCAACTGAAGAAATTAAAAATACTTATCTTCCTAAAATTGTTGAGGGTAAATGGAGTGGAACAATGTGTTTAACTGAACCTCAGTGTGGAACAGATTTAGGATTAATTAAAACTAAGGCAATTAAAAATGAAAATGGCACTTATAATATAAGTGGACAAAAAATCTTTATTACGTCTGGGGACCACGATTTAACTGAAAATATTATACACCTTGTTTTAGCAAGAACTCAGGACGCACCAAAAGGAACGAAAGGTATAAGTTTATTTTTAGTACCAAAATATGAAATTAATGCAGACGGATCAATTGGTCCAAGAAATGGCGTTAATACTGTTTCAATTGAATCAAAAATGGGGATTAAAGGTTCGCCTGCTTGTGTGTTAAGTTTTGATGATGCCAAAGGATATATGATTGGACCTGAGAATAAAGGCTTAAATTCTATGTTTACAATGATGAACTTAGAAAGAATTGTTGTTGGTATACAAGGTTTAGGTCTATCTGAAACAGCTTATCAAACTGCTTTAAGTTATTCAAAAGAGAGAAAGCAAGGTAAATCAAATAATAATTCTAATGGAGAAACAGATTTAATCATTAAGCATGCAGATATAAGAAGAAGTTTATTAAATATGAAGTCTATAATTGAGGGAGAAAGATCCTTATCTTTTTGGATGGCTCAACAGGTAGATGTAAGCTTAAGTCATAGTTCGGAGGAAGTAAAAAAAGATGCATCGGATATTGTAGGTCTTATGACTCCTGTAATTAAGTCATTTTTTACAGATATGGGTATGGAAATAACCAATGAAGCAATTCAGGTTTTTGGTGGCTATGGTTATACAAAAGATCAAGGGATAGAACAATTATTTAGAGATAATAGAATTACACCTATTTATGAAGGAACTAATTCAGTGCAGGCAATTGATTTTGTATTTAGAAAAATTAGTCAGAAAAAAGTTTTTGATAATTTTATGAAGTATGTAGATATAGAAATTCAAAATTGTTCAAAAGCAGATAAATTAAATGAACATGTAAAAAAAATATCTGAATTAAAAAATATATTGTCAGATTTCACTGACTGGATATCTCCTAATGGTAATACACCAAAAGACGATATAAGCGCATCATGTAACGATTATTTAAGATTTTTTGGTTATTTTTGTCTTTCATTTATATGGCTAAAGACAATGAGAAAAAGCTATGAAAATTTGGAAAATAATAAAGAGTTCTATGAAGATAAATTAAATACAGGAAATTACTTTTTTGATAAAATTTTGCCTAGAGCTGATAGCCATTATAAATCTGCTATTTCTGGTAGTAAATATACTATGAGCGCAAAATTTAACTGATGAACAAATATAATCAGAACTTAGATAAAAATCCCTCAAATTATGTTCCATTAACACCGCTAAGCTTTCTAGAAAGAGCGAAAGATATTTATCCAAATTATGAGGCTTTAGTATATGAAACAAAATCTTTCACGTGGATGGAAGTATTTAACAGGTGTATCAAATTTGCAAGTGCACTAGAGAAGATTGGAATTGTTAAAGGAGATACAGTTTCAGTTATGACCTTTAACACTCCAGAGATTTTTGAGGCGCATTATTCTGTTCCTATGACAGGAGCTGTTTTAAATACAATTAATTCAAGACTTGATGCAAAAACTGTAGCTTATATTTTAGAACACAGTGAAGCCAAAGTATTAATAATAGATAGACAATTGCATGCTGTTGCAGAAAAAGCTTTATCAACTTTAAAAGACAAACCAATTGTAATTGATGTTCAAGATGATTTTGCAGATCAATCCTTATTAAAAAAAATTGGGGATAAAGAATATGAGGAATTTTTAAATACTGGAGATGAAAATTATATTTGGAAAAAACCAAAGGATGAGTGGCAAGCAATTTCCTTAAGTTATACATCTGGAACTACTGGAAATCCAAAAGGTGTTGTTTATCATCATAGAGGTTCTTATTTAATGTCAACAGGAAGTGCTGTTGCTTGGAATATGCCAAATAGATTAAATTTTTTAACAGTTGTACCAATGTTCCACTGTAATGGATGGGGATACCCGTGGACAATACCAATGTTAAATGGAAAAACAGTTTGTTTAAGAGCTATTGATGTAAAAAAAATATTTGAATTAATTGAAAAGCATGACATTACCCATTTTGGAGGCGCACCCATTGTTCTTAATATGATAACGGGCGCATCACAAAATGATATTAAAGAATTAAAAAAGAAAGTTTATGTTTTAACCGCTGGAGCACCACCCCCAAGTATTATTTTCAAAAAAATGAAAGCATTAGGATTTGAGGTAATGCATGTTTATGGTTTAACAGAAACATATGGACATGTTTTACAATGTGCTTGGAATGATGAATGGAATAGTTTTGAAGATGATAAAATTAATGAAATTAAAGCAAGGCAAGGTGTGAGGTTCCCAAACACAGAAGGAGTAGTCGTTTTAGATCCAGAAACTATGAAACCAGTACCTATGGATGGAGAAACTATTGGCGAGATAATGATCAAAGGTAATGTTGTCATGAAAGGGTATTTTAAAGACAAAGAAGCTACAGAAAAGGCTATGAGAGACGGATGGTTTCACTCTGGTGATTTGGCGGTTATTTATCCAGATGGATACATCAAGGTTAAAGATAGGTCGAAAGATATTATAATTTCAGGTGGGGAGAATATTTCATCAATTGAAATCGAAAATACACTTTCTAAGCACCCAGCTGTTTCAATAGTTGCAGTTGTAGCAAAACCTGATGAAAAATGGGGTGAAGTTCCATGTGCTTTTATAGAGAAAGTGGCAGATAAAGAGACAAACGAAAAAGAATTAATAGATTTTTGTCGGGAAACTCTAGCTGGCTTTAAAATTCCAAAAAAAATAGACTTTTGTGATTTACCAAAAACATCAACAGGCAAAATCCAAAAATTCGAATTGAGGAAAAGAGCAAAAGAGTTTAGCTAAAATTTTTAAAATTTATAACTTACTTTCTTTACAAACTCATAAAAAGATGACACTAAGCTAAAAAATATGAAAAATTTTTATATTGCAAAATCTAGAAGGCTTAGAGGAACGAAATACACTTCAAGAGTAGAAAAACAAGGTGTAACTTCTTATACTGTTTATAACCATATGTTATTACCAGCCTCATTTGGAAGTATAGAAAGTCTATACCATCATTTAAAAGAAGATGTTCAAGTTTGGGACGCAGCTGTACAAAGACAACTTGAAATTTCTGGTAAAGATTCATCTAAATTGGTTCAGATGATGACTTGTAGAGATCTATCAAAAGCAAAAGAAGGAAGATGTTATTATTGTCCAATAATTGATAATAAAGGTGGAATAATAAATGATCCTGTTGTTTTAAAATTATCTGATGAAAAATGGTGGATATCTTTATCAGATTCAGATGTTGGGCTTTATGCAAAAGGTTTAGCAATTGGTTATAATTTTGAAGTAGAAATCTCAGAACCAGATGTGGATATTTTTTCAGTCCAAGGTCCAAAATCATTCCAATTAATGGAGAAAGTATTAGGTCCAAAAATAAACGAATTAAAATTTTTTGGGTTTGGATACTTCGAGTTTGGTGGTGCAGAACATTTAATTGCAAGATCTGGCTGGTCGAAACAAGGTGGATTTGAAGTTTATATGGAACATACAGAAGCTGGATTGGCTTTATATGATAAGTTATTTGAAGTTGGTGGAGAATTTAATGTTAAACCAGGATGTCCAAATTTAGTCGAAAGAATTGAAAGTTCTTTACTCTCGTGGGGAAATGATATTGACATCCATGATAATCCATTTGAGTGTGGATTTGATAAATATGTAAATTTAGATAATGGAATAGATTTTATTGGAAAAGATGCATTAAAAAAAATTAAAGCCGAAGGAATAAAGAAGAAATTAATGGGTGTAAAAATAAATGCTGAAGAAATAAGTGTTACAGGGTCAATGAATTTAATTGATGAAAAAAATAATATTATTGGTGACCTAAGGTCAGGTTGTTATAATCCTACATTTAAGCAAGTTATTGGCATTGCAATGGTCAAAAAACCATATTTTGAAGCTTCGCAAACATTCAAAATTGATATAAATGGCAAAAGTTTTGATGGAACAGTTTGCGATTTACCTTTCATTTAGTATAAATCTTTAAATGACTAATATAGCTATCATCGGTGCAACCGGTAATGTTGGAAGAAAGACTCTAGAAGTTATAGAAAAAAAAGATATTAAATTTGATAACCTTTTTTTAGTAGCCTCCTCTAATAGTGCTGGAAAAAAAATAAGTTTTAAAGGTAAAGATTACGAAGTCCATGATCTTGAAAAATATGATTTTTCTAATGCAAATATAACTTTTTTTGCAGCTGGCGGTAAAATTGCAGAACAATATGCAGAAAGTGCAGCAAAATTTACAACTGTAATTGACAATTCCAGTTTTTTTAGAATGGATCCTGATGTTCCACTTATTGTGCCTCAAGTGAATGCAGAAAAAATTAATGAAATGAAAAAAAATATAGTGGCTAATCCTAATTGCTCAACAGCCCAGCTAGTATTAGCTCTTAAACCATTACATGATTTATATAAAATAAAAAGAGTAATAGTTTCTACCTATCAATCTGTTTCTGGAGGCGGAAAAGCACCTATGGATGAATTGATTGAACAAACTAAATCTTGTCTTGATGGAAATTCTGTTCAATCTAAAAATTTTACTAAACAAATAGCATTCAATATAATTCCTCATATTGATGATTTTTCGGATGATGGATATACAAAAGAAGAATTGAAAATGACTAATGAAACAAAAAAAATACTGGACAATAATATAGAGTTAACAGCTACATGCGTTAGAATTCCTGTTCTAGTATCACATTCAGAGTCAGTAAATATTGAGTTTGAAAATTCTTATTCTCTTGAACAAATCAGAGAAGCATTAAATAATGCTGATGGCTGTAGAGTTATAGATAAAAGAGAAAATGGAGGATACAGTACACCAATAGAAGCAACTGGTAGTGATGAAACATTTATCTCGAGAATTAGAGATGATAAGACAAAAGAGAATTCAATTAATTTGTGGATTGTTTCAGATAACTTATTAAGAGGAGCCGCATTAAATTCTGTTGAAATTGCAGAAACAATAATGAATGCAAATTAAAATGGAAAATAATCCTTTATCTCCCCATATACAAATTTATAGATGGCATGTTTCATCTTTAGTATCAATATCTCATAGAATTACAGGAATAATAAATATATTAGCAATAACTTTAATTTGTATTTTTTTTATATTTTTTTCATTTAGCGAAGGAAGTCATGAGTTTATAAAATTATTCATTCAATCTATTATTGGAAAATTTTTCATATTGGGCATTACATGGTCTTTTAGTTTTCAAATCTTAAGTGAGATAAGACATTTAATTATGGATTTTGGTTATGGATTTGAATTAAAAACTACAAAAATTACTGGCATAATTGTAATATTTGGATCTTTTGTATTAACTGTTTCAATTTATTTAATAGGAAGAAATTTATTGTAATGAGAGCAGTAACAAAAAAATGGGTATTTCTAAAAGTGAGTTCTCTCATATTAGTACCTTTGATGTTATGGTTTGCCTTAAATCTGGTTAGTATTTATGACAAAAGTTACTTAGAGATATTAAGTTTTCTAACTTCTCAACCTTCAAAGTTTATATTTAGTCTTTTTCTTATTTTTGCTTACTTTTTCTCAGCATTAAGCATCAGTGAGGTTTTTGAAGACTATATTAAAGACGAAAAAATCAAAAATGCCGCAAACAAAGCTTTAAATTTTTTTGCTATAACAATTCCATTAATTACAATATTTTCGGTATTTAAACTAACTATATGAAATCTTATAATATTATAGATCATGAATATGATGTCGTTGTCCTTGGTGCTGGAGGTTCTGGCCTAAGAGCTGCGGTTGGCTTAAGTGAAGCTGGATTAAAAACTGCATGCATTTCTAAGGTCTTTCCAACTAGAAGTCATACATCAGCCGCGCAGGGTGGAATTTCAGCTGCTCTTGGAAATATGGGAGAAGATGATTGGCGTTGGCACATGTACGATACTGTAAAAGGAGCGGATTGGCTAGGCGATCAAGATAGTATTGAATATTTGTGTAAGGAAGCTCCAAAAGCAGTTTTAGAATTAGAAAAGTATGGTGTTCCTTTTAGTAGAACAGAAGATGGAAAAATTTATCAAAGACCATTTGGAGGAATGACAAAAAATTATGGAAATGGAATAGTACAAAGAACTTGTGCTGCAGCAGATAGAACTGGTCATGCAATTCTCCATACATTGTATGGTCAGGCGCTCAAACATAATACAGAATTTTTTATTGAATATTTTGCATTAGACTTAATTATGAAAGATGGGCAATGCAAAGGTTTAATTGCTTGGAATTTAAATGATGGAACAATCCATCGTTTTAGATCTCACATAACAATTATAGCCACAGGAGGATATGGGAAAGTGTATTACTCAGCAACATCCGCACATACTTGTACTGGTGATGGTAATGCAATGGTATTAAGAGCTGGATTACCTCTTCAAGATATGGAGTTTGTACAATTTCATCCAACAGGAATATATGGACATGGAACACTTATTTCTGAAGGTGTAAGAGGTGAAGGTGGATATTTGGTAAACTCTAAAGGTGAGAGATTTATGGAAAGATATGCTCCTAACGCTAAAGATCTTGCATCAAGAGATGTAGTTAGCAGATCAATGTCAATTGAGATAAATGAGGGAAGAGGTGTTGGTAAAGATCAAGACCATGTTCATTTATATTTAAGTCATTTAGATAAAAAAGTTATTGAAGATAGATTGCCAGGCATTACTGAAGCAGCAAGATTATTTGCGAATGTAGATGTAACTAAAGAACCAATACCAGTTGTTCCAACTGTTCATTATAACATGGGCGGTATACCAACAAATTATAAAGCTGAAGTTTTAACAGTAAACGGATCTCAAAAAACAGTCCCAGGATTGATGGCGATTGGTGAGGCTGCGTGTGTATCTGTGCATGGAGCAAATAGATTAGGTTCAAATTCACTTATCGATTTGGTTGTTTTTGGAAGAGCTGCAGCTAAGAGAGCAGCGGAATTAGTAAAGCCTGGTACGCCTCATGAAGAAGTTAGTGAAAGCGAAACTGAAAAATGTCTAAATAGATTTGATAAATTAAGGTATTCAGAGGGAGATAATGGAACCGCTGAACTTAGACTGGCAATGCAAAAAACAATGCAATCTAAATGTGCTGTATTTAGAACCGAAAAAAATCTTAAAGAAGGTGTAGATGAAATCAGAAAGACTTATGATGGAATGCAGTCAATTTCTGTTAAAGATAAATCGTTGGTATTCAATACTGATTTAGTTGAGACTTTAGAATTTGATAATTTAATAAGACAAGCGATAACAACAGTAGACTCTGCATACCACAGAAAAGAAAGCAGAGGGGCACATGCACGAGAAGATTACCCAAAAAGAAACGATGATAAATTTATGAAACATACATTATCTTGGTGTGATGGAAAAAATACTAAAATTGAATATAGAGATGTGCATACATCAACTTTAACAAACGAAGTTCAATATTTTCCTCCTCAAGAAAGAGTGTATTAATGGTTCAAATTAATTTACCTCAAAACTCGAGAGTTAATAAAGGCAAATATTTTAAAGACAAAACTGGTTCAAAAAACTTAAGAAAAGTAAATGTCTATAGATGGGATCCATCTACTGGTGAGAATCCTCGAATTGATACCTATGAAGTTGATATGGATAATTGTCCATCTAAAGTTTTAGATATATTAAATAAAATTAAAAACGAAATTGACCCAACACTTGCATACAGAAGATCTTGTGCGCATGGAGTTTGTGGTTCATGTGCGATGAATATGGGTGGAAAAAATGGTCTTGCATGCACTAAACCACATGCTGAAATTAAGGGAGATATAGACATATATCCTTTGCCCCACTTAAAAGTAAAAAAAGACTTAATAGGAGACTTAAGTGGATTATATAAACAATATCAATCCATTGAGCCTTGGTTAAAAAATAATTCAAAAAACGAAACTACAGAAATTCACCAATCTCAAGAAGATAGAGCTAAATTAGACGGTGCGTATGAGTGTATAATGTGTGCTTGTTGTTCTACTTCTTGTCCTAGTTATTGGTGGAATGGAGATAAATATTTAGGTCCAGCAGTCTTGCTACAAGCTTATAGATGGATAATGGATAGCAGAGACGAAGATAGAAAGAAAAGACTTCAAAAGGTTGCAGATGAACTCAAACTTTATAGATGCCATACGATTTTAAACTGCACTAACGCATGTCCAAAAGGATTAAATCCAGCAAAAGCTATTGCTGAGATAAAGAAAATGCTTGCAACCACATAATTACTTATTTAAATACATTCATGAATTTAATTGAGCATTTTATCGATGGTAAAATTGTTTCAGGCACATCTAATAGAAAAGGAAAAGTATTTAATCCTTCTATAGGTAAACAAGAATCCGAAGTTATACTTGCCACAAAACAAGATCTTGATTTAGCAGTTCAAAAAGCAAAAAAAGCATTTGAAACATGGTCAAATGTAACTCCAATACAAAGAGCTAGAATAATATTTAAATACAAAGAAATAATTGAAAAAAATTCTGACTTGATTGCCAAGATGATTGTATCAGAGCATGGAAAAGTTTATGAGGATGCAAAAGGTTCTCTCACAAGAGGATTAGAGGTAGTTGAATTTGCATGTGGAATTCCACAAATGCTTAAAGGTGACTTTACAGAAAATGTAGGTACAAACATTGATAGCTGGTCAGTTAGACAGCCATTAGGTGTCTGTGCCGGGATCACTCCATTTAATTTTCCTGCAATGGTTCCAATGTGGATGTTTCCAATGGCAATAGCTTGCGGAAATACATTTGTATTAAAACCTTCTGAAAAAGATCCATCTTGTCCATTAAAACTTGCAGAGCTATTTAGTGAAGCTGGTTTACCAGATGGGGTTTTGAATGTTGTTAATGGAGATAAAGAAGTTGTAGATGCAATTTTGGAACATAAAGATATATCCGCAGTAAGTTTTGTTGGATCAACACCTATTGCTAAATACATTTATGAAAATGCAGCCAAAAATGAAAAACGTGTTCAAGCTCTTGGAGGGGCAAAAAATCATTGTGTTGTCATGCCAGATTGTGATTTAGATCAAGCAGTAAACGGTCTAATGGGTGCAGCATATGGGTCTGCAGGAGAAAGATGTATGGCTCAATCTGTTGCTGTTGCTGTTGGTAATGTAGGTGACAAACTAGTTGATGAATTATCTAAAAAAGTGGAAGCTTTAAAAATTGGACCAGGCATGGATAAGAATTCTGAAATGGGTCCTTTAGTAACAAAAGAGCATCTTGAAAGAGTAAGAGGTTATGTTGATTTAGGTATTAAAGAAGGAGCAGACCTCGTGGTTGATGGAAGAGATATTAAACTTCAAGGATATGAGGACGGTTATTATATTGGCGGCTGTTTGTTTGATAATGTCAAAAAAGATATGAGAATTTACAAAGAGGAGATATTTGGACCTGTATTATCTGTTGTAAGAGCTAAAGATTTTGACGAAGCATTAAATTTAATTAATGACCATGAGTTTGGCAATGGAACAAGTATTTATACGAGAGATGGAGATGCAGGAAGAACATTTGCAAATCAAATTAAAGTTGGAATGGTTGGAATTAATATCCCTATCCCTGTGCCAGTTGCTTTTCATAGTTTTGGTGGATGGAAGAGATCATTATTTGGAGATCAACATATGCACGGGCCAGAAGGAGTTAGATTTTATACTAAATTAAAAACAATTACTTCAAGATGGCCTTCAGGTGTTAGATCAGATCCTGAATTTATAATGCCAACAATGAAATAATAAAATGTCAAAAATATCATTAATAGGAGCTGGACAAATAGGTGGAACTTTAGCCCATTTAATTGGGTTAAAAGAATTAGTTGATGAAGTAGTATTATTTGATGTAGCAAGTGGAATTGCTAAAGGTAAAGCATTAGATATTGCACAGTCTTCATCTGTTGATGGATTTAATGTAAAATTTTCAGGTACTGATAATTATGAAGATATAAAAAATTCAGATGTAATCATTATTACAGCTGGTGTTCCAAGAAAACCAGGAATGAGTAGAGATGATTTATTAGGAATAAATTTAAAAATTATAAAACAGGTTGCTGAAGGCATAAAGCAGCATGCACCTAATGCCTTTGTTATATGTATTACAAATCCATTAGATGTAATGGTTATGGCTTTTCAAAAATTTTCTGGACTATCGCCTAACAAAGTTGTTGGAATGGCCGGAATATTAGACACATCGAGATTTAAACTATTTTTATCTTTAGAGTTAAATGTGCCTGTTAGAGAAATTGAGGCAATGGTAATGGGAGGTCATGGAGATACTATGGTTCCTCTACCAAGATTTACAAAAGTTTCAGGAAAACCATTATTAGATTTAGTTAAAGAAGGAAAAATTTCAAAAGATAAATTAGAAAGTATAAATCAAAGAACTAGAGATGGAGGTGCTGAAATTGTTAAATATTTAGAAAAAGGTTCAGCATTTTATGCACCGGCAGCTTCAGGTGTTGAAATGGCAGAAGCTTACTTAAAAGATAGCAAAAAAATGCTCCCTTGTGCTGCACATTTAAATGGACAGTATGGAATAAGTAACATTTTCGCTGGAGTGCCGGTAATTGTTGGAAAAAACGGTATAGAAAAAATCGAAGAAATTGAGCTAGATGAAAATGAAAAATCTGAGTTTAACAACTCGGTAGATGCTGTAAAAAAATTATGGAAAGCGGCATCCAAAATTGATCCTAGTTTAGATAACTAGTTAATGAATATTCACGAACACCAAGCAAAGAATATACTTAGAAAATATGGAGCTAAAGTTCCAGATGGAGTTTATGCTCTAGATGTAAATGAATTATTGGAAAAAGCTAAAAATCTTAAAACTGATAAATATGTGTTGAAAGCACAAATTCATGCTGGAGGCAGAGGTAAAGCTGGTGGAGTTAAAATAGTAAATGATTTAAAAAGTCTTGAAACAGAGGCAAAATCTTTGCTTGGAAAAAAATTAATCACTCATCAGACAGGACCTAGTGGAAGAATTGTTAAAAGATTATATGTCGAAGTTTCATCTAACATTGATAAAGAATTTTATTTGTCTTGCGTTGTAGATCGTGCGAGCTCAAAGATAGCTTTTATCTCAAGTGATCAAGGGGGTATGGATATAGAGGAAGTCGCAATCAAATCTCCTGAGAAAATTTTAACAACAAAAGTAGATTTAGATAACGAAATATCTGATGAAAATTGTAATAAAATAATAAGTATTTTTAATCTAGATGAAGAAACAAAAGAACAAGGAACTAGTCTAATCAAGTCCATATACAAATTATTTATAGAAACAGATGCTAATCTAATTGAAATTAATCCTTTAATTTTAACAAAAGAAAAAGAGTTGATTTGTTTAGATGCAAAAATGAATTTTGATGGAAATGCTTTATTTAGACATCCAGAGCTAATTGAGTTGAGAGACCTCAATGAAGAAGAAGAAACAGAGACAGAAGCTAGCAAGCATGATTTAGCATATATTAAACTTGATGGAACAATTGGATGCATGGTTAATGGAGCTGGGCTTGCAATGGCAACTATGGACATAATTAAATTATATGGAAAGGAACCAGCAAATTTTTTAGATGTTGGTGGTGGGGCTTCTAAAGAAAAAGTGGCAGCTGCTTTTAAAATAATTTTATCAGATAAAAATGTTAAAGGAATACTGATTAATATTTTTGGCGGAATAATGAGATGTGATGTTCTTGCCCAAGGTGTTGTGGATGCTGCAAAAGAAATAAAAATGAATGTTCCTTTAGTTGTAAGATTGGCTGGAACAAATTTTGAAGAGGGAAAAAAAATACTTGATAGTTCAGGTCTTGAGTTAATTTCTGCTTCTGATTTATCAGATGCTGCTAAAAAAATTGTAGAGGCTATTAAATAAATGTCAGTTTTAGTTAATAAAAACACAAAGTTAATTTGCCAAGGTTTTACGGGTAGTCACGGAACTTTTCATTCAGAGCAAGCAATTAAATATGGAACAAATTTAGTTGGAGGAGTTACACCAAAAAAAGGTGGTCAAACTCATCTAGATAGACCAGTATTTAATACAGTAAAGGAAGCAGTCGATAAAACTGGTGCCAATGCAACCATGATTTATGTTCCTGCTAAGTTTGCATCCGCAGCAATCATAGAGGCCATTGAAGCTAAGTTAGAATTAATCGTTTGTATCACTGAGGGTATACCAGTTCTTGATATGATTAAGGTCAAAAAAAAGTTACTTAATTCAAAATCAA
>CACKTH010000019.1 GCA_902603045.1 uncultured Pelagibacteraceae bacterium
ATTTGACAATGATGGGTTGATTCCAGTCATCACAACATGCTCAAAAACAAAAGAAATATTAATGCATGGGTATATGAATGTCGAAGCCTTCAAGTTAACTATTGAAACTAAAGAAGCTCATTATTGGAGCAGATCAAGACAATCAATTTGGCATAAAGGAAAAACAAGTGGGTTTGTTCAAAAAGTAAAAGAGATTCGAATTGATGATGATCAAGATGCAGTATGGATGACTGTAGATATTGGTGAAGGTTCTAGTTGTCACGTTGGCTACAGATCCTGTTTTTATAGATCTGTCCCTTTGGGTAAAATTGATAATGCAAGACAAATTGAAATGAAATTTGAAGAAGAAGAAAAAAAATTTGATCCAGAGGTTGTTTATAAAGGACAACCTAATCCAACAAAAATATAAAAAATTAATGAAAGTTTTAAGTCCATTTGGACCAAAAATTGCTGTTATTAAAATTCCATTAAACTTGGTAAAAAAAATTAATGACGAAGTTGAAAGTATTATTAAAGATAAGAAAAAATCTAAATCAAATGACTACTCAAAAAAGTTAGTAGGTCAAGTTGAGCAAGAAATTGAATTAAAAAATAAATTTATAAAAAAAAATTTAAAAAGTTTTATTTCAAAAAGTGTAAATCAATATTTAAAAAAAAATCTTAATAAGAAGTCAAAAAATATTAAAATTAAGAATTTATGGGTCGTAAGACAATTTAGAAATGATTATAATCCTGTACATTTCCATGATGGTAATGTTTCTGGAGTTGGTTATTTAAAAATTCCAAACAATTTAACAAAGGGACATAAAAAAATTAAAACTAACGGAACTATTGACTTTATTTATGGTTCTAAATCTTTTTTAAATAATTCTATATTTAATCATAAACCAAAAGTTGGTGATCTGATTTTGTTCCCAAATAATTTAATGCATACCGCATATCCATTTAAATCTGATGGTGAAAGAAGATCATTTTCTTTTAACATAGATATTGATAAAAAATTAACAAGATTGTTTCATGGCTGATAAACAAAAAAACGTTTTAGACGAAGACTTGGAGTTATGTTCTAATGATCCTTTAACAGGATGGTATAGAGACGGATGTTGTAACACAGATGAAAATGATCATGGTGTTCATACTGTTTGTGCAAAAGTAAATACTGAATTTTTAGAATGGTGCAAAAAAGCAGGGAATGATTTAATTACACCTCATCCAGAATTTGGTTTTCCAGGTTTAAAAGATGGTGATAGTTGGTGTGTATGCGCAGGCTGGTATGCCAAAGCTTTAGAAGCGGGAAAAGGATGTCCTATTTATTTGAAAAAAACTCACAAAAACACTTTGAAACTTATTCCAATTGAAACTTTAAAAAAGTTTGCAATCGATTTATCTTAATTACATATTTCCATATTTAGGTCCGCCTCCACCTTCTGGGGTTACCCAAGTAATATTTTGAGATGGCTCTTTAATATCACACGTTTTACAATGTATGCAATTTTGAGCATTGATTACAAATTTTTGAACAGAATTTACTTCTTGAACTTCATAAACTCCTGCTGGACAATATCTTTGTGCAGGCTCATCAAATTTCTCTAAAGTATATTTTATAGGCAAATCTGGATCTTTAAGTTTTAAATGTACTGGTTGATTATCATCATGAATTGTACCCGTTAAATAAACAGAACTAGTTTTATCAAAAGTAATAACGTTATCGGGCTTAGGATAATCAATTTTTGGCATTTTATCTGCTGGTTTTAAAGCTTCATGATCAGCATGTTTATGCTTTAATGTGAAAGGAAGCTTTCCTCTAAATAAAATCTGGTCAATACCAGTAAATAATATGCCCAAAATTAATCCCCAAGAAAAACTTGGTTTTACATTTCTTGCCTCATGTAATTCTTTGTAAACCCAACTTTCTTTAAATTTTTGTTCATATGTAGATAAATTTAAATTTTTTGTAAGATGCTCATAAATTGTTTCAGCAGCAATCATTCCACTCTTCATTGCAGTATGAGACCCTTTTATTTTAGGCATATTTAATGTTCCTGCATCACATCCAACTAGCAAAGCACCTGGCATGAACATCTGAGGTAAACTCTGTATACCTCCCTCAATTAAAGCTCTAGCGCCATAAGAAATTCTTTTACCACCTTCAATTATTTTTTTTATATCTGGGTGGGTTTTAAATCTTTGGAATTCATCGAAAGGTGAGAGATGAGGATTTTGGTAATCTAATCCAATTACATAACCAAGAAAAACTTGTTTATTTTCTGCATGATACATAAAACTTCCACCGTAAGTATTATTATCTAACGGCCATCCAGCAGTATGCATTACTAAACCTTCTGAATGATTTTTTTCATCTATTTCCCAAATTTCTTTAAAACCAATTCCGTATTGTTGAGGGTTTTTACCTTTGTCTAATTCAAACTTCTTTATTAATTCTTTTCCTAAGTGACCTCTGCATCCTTCTGCAAACACTGTAACTTTTGCATGCAATTCCATTCCTGGTTCATAAGTATCTTTTTTATTTCCCTCTTTATCGATACCCATATCCTGAGTTGCAATACCTTTAACTGATCCATCATCATTGTATAAAACTTCACTTGCTGGAAATCCTGGGAATATTTCAACTCCTAATCCCTCAGCCTGTTCTGCTAACCATCTACAAAGGTTCGCAAGACTTATAATATAATTGTTATGATTTTGTTGAACCTTAGGAAGTAACCAAGTTGGCCAACTTAATGATTTTTGTTTTCCTAAAAATAAAAATTTTTCTTTTGTAACTTTTGTTTTAATTGGCGCATTTAATTCTTTCCAATTAGGTATCAATTCATCTAAAGAACGTGTTTCAAACACGTTCCCTGACAAAATATGTGCACCTATTTCAGATGCTTTTTCTAAAAGGCAGACATTAATATCTGGATTTAACTGCTTTAATTTAATTGCAGTTGAAAGTCCCGATGGTCCGCCACCTACGATGACAACATCGTATTCCATCACTTCTCTGGACATAATGATAATTTCTTACAGTATTTGCTATTTTTGTATAGTGTTTAATTTGTTCAATTCTGACAAAAACTGAGGAAGCGCCTCAAAAAGATCTGCTTCTAATCCGTAATCTGCGACACTAAAAATTGGAGCTTCGCCGTCTTTATTTATAGCTACAATAACTTTACTTTCTTTCATTCCTGCTAAGTGCTGTATCGCACCTGAAATTCCAACCGCAATATATAAATCTGGAACCACAACTTTACCCGTTTGTCCTACTTGATGATCATTAGTAATATAACCAGCATCAACTGCTGCTCTTGATGCACCAATTGCTGCATTAAGTTTATCTGCAATATCGCTAATTAATTTGAAATTTTCACCATTTTGCATTCCTCTACCACCAGAAATAACTATTCTAGCTGTTCCGAGTTCTGGTCTATCTGATTTAACCTCTTCTTTCTTTAGAAATTTAGTTGATGAACTAGCTTCTGCTGGATCAGATTTTGTAATTTCAGCTGATCCACCACTCTTATCTGCAGGATCGAATGATGTTGGTCGTATCGTAACACATTTTTTTTTGTCATTACTTTTAACCGTAGCAAAAGCATTTCCTGCATAAATTGGTCTTAAAAAAGTATCTTCAGAAATAACTTTAATTATATCGCTTACTTGCGAAGTATCTAGTAATGCTGCAATTCTTGGCATTAAATTTTTGCCAAATGTATTTGCTGAGCTTACAATATGTGAATAATTTTCTGCATGCTTAATTATTGCTGATGTATAATTTTCAGCAATGTAGTTTTCATAAATCTCATTATCAACATGAAAAACTTTTTTTACATTCGGAACTTCAGATAAAGATTTTGCTACATCATCAGCTTGATGACCTAAAACCAAAACATGAAGATCCTCATTTATTTGAGAAGCTGCTGTAATAGCATTATATGTAAATGGTCTAACTTCTTTATTGTTATGCTCTGCAATTAATAATATCGACATTTAAATTACCTTAGCCTCATTTTTTAATTTTTGCACCAATTCTTCAACACTAGCGACTTTTATTCCAGCTTTTCTTTTTGGTGGCTCTTCAACTTTAATTTGTTCGATTCTAGGAATAATATCAACTCCTAAATCTGAAGCATTTATCTGTTCTATTGGTTTTTTCTTAGCTTTCATAATGTTTGGAAGCGAAGCATATCTTGGTTCATTTAATCTTAAATCACATGTAACAATTGCTGGAACGTTCACTTCAATGGTTTCTAAACCTTCGTCAATTTCACGTGTTACCTCTAATGCATTATCCTTTACTTCGATTTTAGATGCAAAAGTTGCTTGTGGCCAATTTAGTAAAGCTGCAAGCATCTGACCCGTTTGATTACAGTCATCATCAATTGCTTGTTTGCCCATAAAAACTAAATCAGGATTTTCTTTTTCTACAATTTTTTTTAAAATTTTTGAAACTGCTAATGGTTCAATCACATTATCAACTTTGACATGTATTCCCCTATCCGCTCCAACAGCTAATGCTTTTCTAACAGTTTCTTGAGCTTTTTCTTCACCAATTGTAATTGCAACTATTTCTTTAGCTTTGCCAGCTTCTTTAATTTTTACTGCTTCTTCTATCGCATTATCATCTGGTGGATTTGTTGACATTTTAACGTTGTCAGTAACAACACCTGAGCCATCTTCTTTAACTCTTATTTGGACGTTGTAATCGATAACTCTTTTAACTGCGACTAATATTTTCATTAAGCTCTTAATAAATTGTTTTCTGGATCGTAAGGACTTTCATCTAAAATTGTTGCATCATATTTTTCACCTAGAATTTCAATTTTAAGTTTTTGTCCAACATTTGCTAATTCTGGTTTAACCATACCTAAAGCTAAAGATTTTCCAATTCTAAAACCAAAATCTCCACCTGTTGCTCTTCCTATAACACTTCCATTTTCATAAATTGGATTGTTTCCCAATACATCTGCATCTTTTGGATTATGAACTTCCAAAGTAACAAGTTTGTTATCAAAACCTTTTTCTCTCCATTTGTTCAATGCATCAAGTCCAATAAAACTTCCTTTATTAGGGTGTATAAATCTATCAAGACCACTTTCATAAGGTGAGTATTCTATTGATAATTCTGTTCCAACTAATTTATATGATTTTTCTACTCTCAAACTATTCATAGCTCTAATACCATAAGGCTTTAATCCAAGATCTTGTCCTGCTTCTATAAGTTTATCAAAAATGTGATTTTGATATTCAATTGGGTGATGAAGTTCCCATCCTAATTCACCAACAAAGTTAACTCTCATCGCATTAACTGGTGCATAACCTACATCAACCATTTTTGCACTAAGCCATTTAAAATTCTCATTTGAAAAATCATCTTTAGAAACTCTTTGCATTAACTCTCTAGCTTTTGGACCTGAAACAACCAAAACTCCATTACTATTAGTTAAATTTTCAAACTGCACTGAACCATCTGAAGGCATCCATTTTAAAATCCAGTCATGATCTAATCTTTGGAAAGCACCTGCTGATACTAAATAAAAGCTATCATGTGACTCTCTCATAACAGTAAATTCAGAATGAACTCCGCCTTTAGTATTTAAAGCGTGACATAAATTAATTCTTCCAACTTTTTTTGGTAATTTGTTTGCAACTAAATTATCTAAAAATTCCTCAGCACCAGGTCCTTTAATTCTACATTTTGCAAATGCAGTCATATCTAAAAGACCAACATTTTCTTTTACATTTTTGCATTCTTTTTCCATTGCATTGAACCATTTAGATCTTCTAAATGACCAATCGTCTTTTTGCTCCATTCCATCAGTTGCAAAAAAATTAGGTCTTTCCCATCCAAATTTTTGACCAAACACTGCTCCTAAATTTTTCATTCTGTCATAACATGGCGCTGTTCTTAATGGTCTTGCTGCAGGTCTTTCTTCATCAGGAAAGTGAGTTATGAAAACGTGACTATAGGCTTCTTCATTTTTAGCTTTTAAATATGATTTAGAGCAATAATCTCCATACCTTCTTGGTTCAACACCAAGCATATCAATAGTTGGTTCGCCATCTACGATCCATTCAGCAAGTTGCCATCCTGCTCCACCTGCTGCAGTGATACCAAAACTATGACCTTCATTTATCCAAAAATTTTTCAATCCCCAAGCAGGTCCAACAATAGGGTTACCATCTGGAGTATAACAAATTGCACCATTATAAACTTTCTTTACACCTACTTCTCCAAAAGCAGGTACTCTATGTATTGCACCTTCAATATGAGGAGCCAATCTATCTAAATCTTCTTGAAATAATTCATATTCAGAATCTTTTGATGGTCCATCCACGTAGCAAGCTGGTGCACCATCTTCATATGGTCCTAAAATTAAACCGCCAGCTTCTTCTCTCATATACCATCTGCTATCACTGTCTCTTAAAACTCCCATCTCTGGTAATCCTTCTTTTTTTCTTTTTTGGATTTCTGGATGAGGTTCAGTAACAATGTATTGATGTTCTACAGGAATAACCGGAATATCTAAACCAACCATTTTTCCGGTTTGTCTTGCAAAATTTCCTGAACAAGAAATAACATGTTCGCATTCTATTGATCCTTTATCTGTTTCAACAACCCAGCCATGTTTAGTTTGTTTCATTCCAACAACATTTGTGTTTCTATAAATTTCTGCCCCTCTATTTCTTGCACCTGTTGCAAGAGCTTGAGTTAAATCAGCTGGTTGGATATATCCATCTTCAGGATGTTGTATTGCACCTACTAAATCTGATGTATTACATAATGGCCAGATTTCCTTAACTTGATCTGGAGTTAAAAATTTTACATCAACACCAATTGTTTGAGCAACACCAGCGTATTGAAAGTATTCATCCATTCTATCTTTAGTGCTTGCTAATCTAATATTAGATACAACACTAAAACCTACGTTCTTACCTGTCTCTTCCTCTAAAGTTTTATACAGATTGACAGCATACTTATGAAGTTGTCCTACAGAATAACTCATATTAAATAGTGGTAATAAGCCAGCTGCATGCCAAGTTGAGCCTGATGTTAGTTCTTTTCTTTCAATCAAAACTACATCTGACCAACCTTTTTTTGCTAAATGATAAAGAGCACTTACACCTACTACTCCACCACCTACTACAACTACTTTTGCTTTGGATTTCATTATCAGATTCCTACTAAATTTTAATTACTTACGAAACAAAATTCTATTATTCGTCATCTGCGTCACGCCAGCCCATTCTGAACATTAAATAAGCGGCAACTATAACGGAAATTGTACCTACTACCATACCAATATTAATCCCAACTTCACTTCCCCAAAAATACCATCCAAGTTGAGTGGATGAAATTGTTGGAAAGCACAAAATAAACATTAGAATTGCGTACCTAATATACATTGGAGGCTTTTTCATTATATTGATGATCCCATTGGTATTGGTTGTGAAACTGCTGTTGTTAGCCAGCAATTTAAGAGATTGCCCTCTTTATTATTCTTTTCAACTTTCCATTTAAATTTAAAATATTGTTTATCCTTATCTAAGACAACAACTTCATAAGTTACCATTGTACTTGATTTATAAATTTCAGTTACTGTATTTTCTTTATGATCAATTAACATTGAGTATGAAGCCCCCTTTAACATTCTTTTAAATCTATCTAAGGGACCTGTCATCCTTTGATTATTTGGATGTGCAAATTCCCATGTTTGCTCAATCCCTCTATCTTTATATGGACTATCATTTTTCATTAACGCATTTAATTGGATCACAACAACTTGTTTTGGATCTATATTCACGCTTGGTTTTAAAACGTCAGCAAATGAAGAATTAAAATAAAAAAATGTAATTAAAATAAATAAAATTTTGGATTTCATATGTTAAATTTATCTTAAATTTAAAATGAAATAAAAGGTCTTAATATCACACTTAATAATTTGTTATTATATAGTTTTAAATAATCTATCGTATTCGTTTTTAATACATTTATTAGAGATATAATAAATTTTATTTTGAGAGACTAATTTTGCAGCATTTTCGTTGTGAATTCCTAATTGCAACCATAATACATTTGCACCAATTTCTATTGTTTGTTTTGCTATTTCCTCAGCTTCTTCACTAGGTCTAAAAACATTAACAATTCCAACGTGATCTTTTATATCAGTAAGTTTTTTATAAACTGGCTCACCATGTATGATTTTATTATCTGTTACTGGATTAACAGGAAAAATTTTGTAACCTGTATTTCTTAAATATTTCATTATTATATTGGAAGTTTTCTTTGAGTCTGGGCTTGCTCCAACAATAGCTATCGTCCGATAACTTAAATAAAGTTCTTTTATCTTTTCATCTACAAGTGTTGTATCCATAATTTAATTTAAATTTTAAGATCTAGTCGAGGCTTCCAAAATGGTCTGAAGAGTTCAATTTTTGGACATCTATTCATAACTACTTTTAAACCAGCATCTTCA
This sequence comes from uncultured Pelagibacteraceae bacterium, assembly GCA_902603045.1. Taxonomy (GTDB): domain Bacteria; phylum Pseudomonadota; class Alphaproteobacteria; order Pelagibacterales; family Pelagibacteraceae; genus Pelagibacter. The sequence continues at coordinate 8,478 of CACKTH010000019.1, forward strand.
GCAATTTTTGCTGCATCATGATTAATTACACCGATTTGTCCCCATAAAACTTTTGCTCCAATTGATATTGCCTCTTCAGCAATTCCATAAAGATCCTCGGATTTTCTAAATACTTCGACCATATCAACAGGTCTATCGATAGCTGATAAGTTTGGATAAACTTTTAAATTTCTAATTTCCTTTATACCTGGTTTAGGATTTACAGGTATCATGTCATAACCAGTTTCATGCAAAACTCTTAGTACACCATAACTAAATTTAGTTTTATCTGGGCTAGCACCAACCATGGCAATTGTCTTAACTGAGCTTAAAATATCTTTTAAATAATCAGCGCTATATGGTTCGTTGTGGTTCATTTTTATTTTTATTCTTCCTTTTTACTTGCAATATCTGCTTTTAACTCGTGTGGCTCTAAAGGATCTAAGAATGGATTACGATATAATTTATCATGACTTTCAACTCCTATCTCTATTGTGCAATCTGTTTTTGCTTTAGCAACACATAAAATAATATATCCATCATTTATTTGTCTATTATTTAAAGCAACTTGTGAACGTTGATCCACTTCACCATTAATGAGTTTAGCTGCACATGTGATACATCCTCCATACTGACATCCGTATGGAAGATCGACACCTTGATCTCTTAATTCATTTAATAAGGGTTTTTTTCCACTTACTTCAAATGCACTGTTATTTCTGTTTAAGATTGTAATCTTAGTCATAGCCAGATATCACTTGTGCAATCTCCACCAGGATATCTACTTTCATGGCATCTACTAGGTCCATTTGGTTCTTTACCAAAATCAACAATAAAATCTTTATTAATTTTCATCCCACCATTTTCAACATCACAATCAATCATAATCATTGCTCCACCCTGTTTTCTTATTTCAGGATAAAATTGATTATCCCAAGTAGAAAATAATGATGTTGTTACATACATCCTTTTACCATCTAAAGATAATTGATACATTTGAGGTCCGCCAGCAATTTTAACACCATTTACTTCTGGAGCCTTTCCTAACAATCCACCCATCCAAACTTGACCTGTTAATTTTGGTTTGTGTGGATCTGAAATATCGTATTGTCTCATATCTCCATGAAGCCAATTATTTATATAGAGATATTTATCATCCATAGAAACTAATATCGCTGACATAACTCCAGGCACTGGGATTGGCCAATCAGGATGTGGTTCATTTTCAACATCAATTATTTTTTCCCATTCCCATTTTCCCTCTTTTGATTTCCAAAAATGAATTACATTTGCACTTAGCGCTGCACCACAAAATCCATGACTACTATCAGGATTATGCATAAATTTAACTTCTAATGGTATTAAACCATCTTCACCTAAATACATTGTTTGAACTGGCTCTTTTTTTTTAAAATCCCAAACATGAAGTCGTCTTCCATATTTCAAATGACCAACTTCCTCTAAATCAAACCCAGGCATAAAAGTATTTGGAGCAGCCCATTCAGAACTAACCATCACATTATGTCTTGGCTGGTACCAGAAATCATAACTAAAAGGTATGTCTCCCATTGAATTTTCCCACCTACCTACAATTTCAAAATCTTTATTTAAATGTAAATATCCTCCTGGAGCTTCTCCTCGAGCGTCTCCAAGAAAAGAAATGATAATTTCAGAACCTAAGCAATGAACTGTATGAGGTCCTGATAAATTAGTTTTTTTCTTAATTTCAGATCCATCTACTACTTTATGTATTTTTGGAGCTCTAGGATCAGATGCAGTATCAACAACATAGATGTTATTTGATCTAACACCTGGAACTAATAAATAATTCCTGCTCATGTTTGAGTCACTATGACAAGAAGAACATGCATTCCATCCCATATGATGCAATTCATCACCAATACCTGGCATTTCAAGTCTATGAATTACTTTAGAATATGTGGGGCTTTGAGGATCAACATCGACAGTTGCTAAATAGTCTGGTTTTTGTATTCCTGTCCCAGTGTAAATAGCTATTGTATATAAAAGCTTTTCTTTTGGTGCTTTTATTGCTTCAGTAGGACTAGCATATCCAGGACCACAGCATCCATCCATTATTGATTTTCTCCTTTGATTACAACTTAATCTTTTTTTTAAGTGACTTCAACTTAATGGTTATTTGTTTTTCCAACTTGGATTTCTTTTTTCGATAAAAGCACTTATGCCCTCTTTAGCATCATAAGATGACATATTCAGTGTCATCATCTTACTTGTATAATCGTAAGCTTTGTTAAGAGGCATTTCGAGTTGTTTATAAAAACCTTTTTTACCTATTTTAATTGTTAAATTTGATTTTGAAGATATTTTTTTTGCAACATCTAAAACTTTCTTATTTAAAGTTTTTGGACTGTAATGATCATTAATTAATCCAATTTCCTTCGCATATTTTGCACTAATTGGATCTCCGGTTAGGAGCATTTCCATCATTCTTTTTCTGCTTATTTTTCGGCTGACAGCTACCATTGGAGTACTGCAAAATAATCCAATTTTTACTCCAGGTGTAGCAAATGTTGCAGAGTTAGTACTATATGCAAGATCACAACTGGCAGCTAATTGACATCCTGCTGCATAAGCTGCTCCATGTACTTTTGCTATTACTGGTTTATTTCCCTCTACAATTTGCATCATAAGTTTTGAACAAAGTTTAAAAAGTTTTAGATGATTAGATCTATTTTTTATACCTCTTACCTCTTTTAAGTTATGGCCTGCACTAAATCCTTTTCCAGCTCCTTCTAAAATAATGACCCTTGTTTCTTTATCATTATCTAATTTTTTGAATGCCTTTAATAAGGATGAAAGAGTTTTGTAGGATAATGAATTATAAGTTTTTGGATCATTAATTAAAACTCTTTTAACGCCTGGTGATAATTTATTTATTTTTACAGTCACTTATTTTAATTTACCTTCTTCTCTCATCTTGGCTCTAATTTTAGTCGCTGAAATTTTTTGAATTTCTTCAGGCAAAACTATTTCTTCAATTTTATATCCAACACCTCTTCCATAACAAATATTTGTAATATTAGGGACAAGCATAATTTTGAACCTACCCTCAAACTCTGGATTAAGTTTTTCTTCAATGTTTTTTTTGACAGTTTCAAAATCAAATGGGTTATCATCAACCCCTTGTACATCTCTAATTTGAATACATACTTGTCCTGTTTTTTTTATAATCTCTTTAAATAGAGTATAGTGACCATCATGAAACGGTTGCCATCTTCCTAACATTTGAGCTGTTGGTTTTTTATTATCCCATTGATACGTCATTTTTTTATCTCCTCTAAAATCTTTGGTGCCCAAGACTTAGCATCTTGTGTGGTAACATGAAAATCATATTTTTCTGGTTTAACAAACATTTTATTTGTATCATCAAATCTTCCCTCTTTTATTGTATCTACCCAAACTACATAATCTGCAGGAAATAAACTTCTTGCTTTAGGAGTTGGACAAATAAAATCTGCAACAACATAATTTCCTTCATCTTTTAATTTTAAAGCAAAGTCTGCCATTCTTTTTGCTTGTCTTGCTCTCCCGTCTTCTGAAAAATCCCAGTCGTTTGCAGCTTTTCTTACTTCGTCTGCATTTAATCTTTTTGCATTCAATAATGGAGCAAGTTCATCAGCCAAAGTTGTTTTGCCCGCTCCAGGCAGTCCCATAATTAAAATAATTTTCATTTTTAATTTTTACCTTTAAACTAAATTACCAGCAACCCACTTATGAAAATGATGAGTTGAATTGTCCATCTTGGGAGAAAAATTACCACCATTATAAGCTGGAGAGTTTCTACCTATTTGCATGTTTTGAATTATATCTACATCCTCTTTTTGAATATCTTCCCATTGTTTGTGATTTATTTGTCTTAAAGTTTTATACTTTTTTGAAGTCGCCGCTTCATCTCCAACATAATAAATGTCCATGTGTTCTATTGTAAATTCATGATTGATTGGTTCTAACCAATAAGCATAATAATGATCTTTGTGAATTCCTAACATTACATTTGGAAATAACGCTACATACTCGGCTATATTCTCCTTATCTTTAGGCCAATTAGGAAAGCATGGGAACTTTTCATTTCCTTCAAACTTTGGATTGTAGACCACAGTTCCTTGTCCGGCGAAACGATTTGGAAGACCTTGAATATGATAGTGGTCTTCTAACTTTGAATAAGAATTTAATCCTGGATGAACCCAAGGCAAATGATAGCTTTCACAATAATTTTCAATTGCAAATTTCCAATTACATTTTGCATCTAATTTAAAATACCCATAATCATTTGCATGATGAATTAATTCTCTATCTTTCAAAGGCCAAAATTTTTCCCATCTTTGACTTAAAGGACTAATGTAATCCTCAAATGAAATTTCATTGTTGTTAATATTAATCATAATTAGATCTAACCAAATATATGATCTTATCTCTTTTAAATTACTTTTTGATTTATCAAATTCAGGTGTTTGATGAATATTCATGCCTCCTATATGAGGTGTAGCAACTAATTTTCCATCTAAATCATATGACCATGAATGATATGAGCACCTCATAACATTTCTAATTTTGCCAGCTTCTTTAACTAATTTAACTCCTCTATGACTACAAATATTATGAAAAACTTTTATTTCTTTATTTTTTGTTCTAACAATAAGTAAGGGTATTCCAAGTAAATCAATTGGTTTCACATCACCTTCATCTGGAATAGAATTTCCAACTCCTATAACGATCCACTTATCTTCAAATAATTTTTTTCTCTCAATTAAAGTATATTCTTTACTGATGTAACATTCATTTGGTAAACCATGGGCTTCACTAATTGGTTTAGATACAATATCTAACTTTTGTTTATCTATAATGTTGTAAATTTCTGACATGATTTATTTTATCACTTGATATAACCCTAACCAAGCATTTACATCTTTGCTTGCAATATAATCTGACTTAAAAAATTTTATTTCTTTCCATTTATTTTGCCGGTTCAGTTGTTCAATTTTTTTATCAAAACCATATTCTTCATGTATTCCCTCATTAATCGTAAAACAAATAAGTCCATCATCCTTTGTAATCCTGATAAATTCCTCAAGAGCTGGTGGCTTTACATGTCCAAAAGTAAATGTTCCAACACACATAACAGAGTCATATTCGTCATCTTTTTTATTAATGGGTTTATTCAAGTCTACTTGTTCAAGCTCCTGATAAAGATCTTTTGGTACTAATTCTAATAACTTTTTTGAAAGATCTGCCCCATGAAAATTTTTAAAACCATATTTTTTTAATTCAACACCCACCAATCCAGTTCCACAACCAGCATCATAAATTTTTGCATCTTTGTTTTTTTGGAATTCTGAAAATACTTTTGTTGTTTCTTTTGGTCCTGTGTAATTCCAATCGACCATATCCTTATCATATTTATTACCATCCCCCCACTCATCGTAATATTTCATTACTTCATCGGTATCTTTTAATTTGTAAATAGGAATTTTATTACCTACATCTTTTTGCGCCATGACAAAACTTACTTCACTTTTAATAAAAAAACTCCAAAATAATTTTTTTTATCTGTAAAATATTTAAAGACTTTAAAGCCAGATTTATTAACTAATTTAACAAACTTATTTTTTGAATATTTATGTGAATTTTCAGTATGAATAGTTTCATCTTTGCTAAATTTAATATTTTTTTTATTAATTTTTAATGTGAAATTTTTTTTTGAAATAAGATGCATTTCAATTCTATTTTTTTTTAAATTGTAGAATGCTTTATGATCAAAATTTTTAGTTTGAAATTTTGAATTACAAATTTTGTTTACTACATTTAATATATTTTTATTAAATTTAGCTGTTACTCCCAATTTATCATTATAAGCATTTTCAAGGGTCTTCTTATTTTTGATTAAATCTACCCCAATTACTAAATAAGAATTTTTGCCTATAATTTTTGAAAAATTTTTTAATATTTTTTTTGCATTTTTGGGTAAATAATTTCCTATGGTCGATCCTGGAAAAAAACTGACTATTTTTTTTTTATTTTTTAAAATTTTATTTAATCTATTTGTCTGACTAAAATCAGCACATATTGCGGTTACTTTTAAATTTGAGAATTTTTTTGCAATTATTGATGCATTTTCAAACAAATATTCCTTACTAATATCTATAGGAATATATTCTTTGGGTTCACTTAATGATTTTATAAATTTATTGATTTTTTTATTTGAACCACTAC
>CACKTH010000020.1 GCA_902603045.1 uncultured Pelagibacteraceae bacterium
TAAAGTCAGATTTTACCCCGGCTGGTGACCAGCCAGATGCAATTAAAAGGCTTGTCCAAGGAGCTAAAAAAAATGAGTTTAATCAAGTATTATTAGGAGTAACTGGATCTGGAAAAACTTTTACAATGGCAAAAGTTATAGAAGCTACGAATAGACCAGCGTTAATATTGGCACCAAATAAAACTTTGGCAGCTCAACTTTACGGCGAGATGAAAACTTTTTTTCCAGATAATGCTGTTGAGTATTTTGTATCTTACTATGATTATTACACTCCAGAAGCTTACGTACCAAGATCAGATACTTATATTGAAAAAGAAGCTTCTATAAACGAGCAGATTGATAGAATGAGACACTCGGCAACAAGATCTCTTCTTGAAAGAGACGATGTTTTAATAGTTGCAAGTGTTTCTTGTATTTATGGTTTGGGATCAGTTGAAGCTTACAGCAAAATGACTTTAACCCTACAGAAAAACTATGAATATAATAGAGAGCAAATAATAAAATCTCTTGTTGCTCTTCAGTACAAGAGAAATGATCAAAATTTTTTTAGAGGAACATTTAGAGCAAGAGGAGAATATTTAGAAATATTTCCATCTCATCTAGAGGATAGAGCATGGAGACTAAGTTTATTTGGTGATAAACTAGAGAAGATTGAAGAATTTGATCCTTTGACAGGAGACCAGGTTAGAGACCTTAGCCTTGTAAAAGTTTATGCTAACTCTCATTACATCACTCCTAAACCGACTGTAGAGCAAGCAATTATAAAAATAAGAAGAGAATTAGAAGAGACTTTAAAAAAACACAAAGCAGAAAATAAATTGTTAGAAGCGCAACGATTAGAGGAGAGAACTAAATTTGATTTAGAAATGATTGAGGCAACTGGATCTTGTGCGGGAATTGAAAATTATTCAAGATTTTTATCTGGTAGAAAACCAGGAGAGCCACCACCTACTCTTTTTGAATATTTTCCTGATAACACATTAGTTTTTGTAGATGAATCTCATGTTACAGTTCCCCAACTTAATGGGATGTTTAAGGGAGATAGATCTAGAAAAAGCACGTTGGCTGAGTATGGTTTTAGATTGCCATCTTGCATGGATAACAGGCCTTTAAAATTTGAAGAGTGGGATTTGATGAGAACACAAACTGTATTTGTTTCAGCAACTCCTGGCCCGTGGGAATTGGAACAGACTAAAGGTAAGTTTATTGATCAAGTCATAAGACCTACGGGATTAATTGATCCACCAGTTGAGATTAGACCAGCTAAAAATCAAGTAGATGACCTTATGCATGAATGTAAAAAAGTAGTTGAAAATAATTATAGAGTTTTGGTTACAACACTTACAAAAAAAATGGCAGAGGATTTAACCGAGTATCTTCATGAAAATGGAATAAAAGTAAGATACCTTCATTCTGATATAGATACACTTGAGAGAATAGAGATTATGAGAGATCTTAGAATGGGTGTATTTGATGTTCTAGTTGGAATAAATTTATTAAGAGAAGGTTTAGATATTCCAGAATGTGCATTAGTTGGAATACTAGATGCTGATAAAGAAGGATTTTTGCGATCAGAAACTTCACTAATTCAAACAATAGGAAGAGCCGCAAGAAACGTAGATGGAAAAGTTATTCTTTATGCTGATAAAGAAACAAAAAGTATAAAGAAAGCAATTAAAGAAACTGAAAGAAGAAGAAAGATTCAAGTAGAGTACAATAAGAAAAATAAAATCGACGCAAAATCTGTAAAAAAAGAAATAAGTGACATTTTAGAAAGTGTCTACGAGAAAGATTACGTCAAAATAAGTGAGGGTTCCAATATTGGTGGTAACCTTAAAAAACATTTAAAAGGATTAGATAAAAAGATGAAAGAAGCTGCATCTAATTTGGAATTTGAGGAAGCCGCTAAAATTAGAGACGAGATGAGAAAACTTCAGAGTACTGAATTAGAAATTACTTTAAACCCCAAAATTAGACAGTACGATGTTAAAAATAAAATTTATCCTAAAGGTAGATCAACACTAGGTATGCCTGGTACAAGGGTCACAAAAAAAAGAGATAAAAAATGGAAGCACGGAAGATAATAATTACTGGAGCAGCAACTCGAATGGGGGCTGCGATAGCTAAAAAATTATCTGGGCCTAATATTGAAGTTGTTATCCATTATAACAAATCTAAGTCCAAAGCAGAGAGTCTTAAAAAAGATTTAAATAAATGTGGTACAAAAATTTATTTGGTAAAAGCAGATTTAACTAAAGAAAAAGAAATAGAAAGAATGCTTAAATTTTCAAAATCAAAATTGAAGTATTTTGATTGTTTAATTAATAATGCTTCATTATTTGAGAACGATAAACTTGAAAATTTTACATCAAAAAGTTGGGAAAGCCATTTAAAAGCAAATCTTAAAGCGCCAGCTTTATTATCAAAGGGTTTTTCAAAAAATGCTAGAGGCAAAAACAATAATATTATTAATATAATTGATCAAAGAATATTCAAGTTAACTCCATATTTTTTTTCATATACATTGAGTAAAACTGGTCTTTACACTTTAACCAAGACTAGCGCCATGAGTCTTGCCCCAAATATTAGAGTGAATGGAATTGCCCCAGGTCCAACTATTAAAAATAAAAGACAGTCTGACAAACATTTTAAAAAGCAATACATGGCAACACCTCTTAAAAGACAGACAAATGTTCAAGAAATCTGCAATGCTGTTGACTTTTTTATTAAAAATAGATCTATTACCGGTCAAGTTTTAGCAATTGATAGTGGCCAAAACTTAAACTGGCAAACTCCAGACATAATGGGTGGTAAGGAATGAAAAAAATACTAACAATTTGTTTTTTCTTTGTTTTTGGAACAAATGTTTTGGCTCATTCTACAAAAAATATAAATATTGATATTAGAGCAGAATGTAAAAAATCAAAATCAGTTTTAAACTGGGTTTCAAAAAATAAATTATCAAAAGGTGGTGAGTTAATAAAATTTAAATCTTTTTCTGGTTTTGATCAAAGAACTGTTCTGACTGATGGTCATAAAAAAAATCCAATAGAAATTACTGGTTATCTACAATTGCCTAAGGGTTCAAGTAAAGTTCCTATAGTTATATGGACACATAGTAGTGGAGGTCCAGGCGAGTATGTGTGGAATGATTTTGTTTACCATGGAACTAGAAATCTAATAGATGCTGGTATTGGTGTAATGTATGTTGACAATTTCTGTCATAGAGGTGCAAAAGATACATGGAGAGATCAATCTAAAGTCCCACTAATTAATGGAGCAATAGACGCTATTATGGCTTACAAGTTGTTACAATCTCATCCAAGTTCTAACGGAAAGTTTGGAACAACAGGTCATTCAAGGGGTGGGAATAACAGTCTTTATTTGGCAGATATAAAGTTCACATCTAAATTTTTAGATGGGACTAGTGGTTTTGATGCGATATTACCTGAAGCAGCAGAATGTAAGCTTGCAGGTTTCTTTAATAAACCAGAACTAACATCAAATACTAAATTACTTTATGTTCATGGGGCTGCTGATGACTATACATTGCCAAAACCTTGTGAGGATTATGTAAATAAGATTAAATCTGAGCCTGGACAGATTGAGATTGATATGAAAGATGGTTGGTATCATGGTTTTCATTATGGCCAAAAACCTAAAAAATATAAAGCAATGACAGTTAGTAAGTGTCCAGCATTTTTTGTTGATAATGATGGATTTGTTGTTGGAAGTGAATGGCCAGATTTAGTATTAAAAAAATATAAATTATATTCTTCACTTGATGAATTTTACAAAGCAGCTCAAGAGGAGCCTAAAAAAGCCTGGAAAAATTCATTTAAGGTTTTAAAAAAAGAAAAATGTCTTGATAGAGGAGTAATGATCGGTGGTGATCACATGGATGAATATATGCCTCAATTTATAAATTTTTTTAAAGAGAATTTGTTGTAATGAAAAAAAATAATCTCAAAGTTGTAAAAATAGATAAAAATAAAAGCCTATTTAATTACGAAAAGAAGGTCTTAATAAAAGAATTAGTGTTAGATTTAAAACTTGGTTATTTTGATTTTGAAAAAGAAAAGCCTCAAAAAGTAAAATTTAATTTAGAGGTGAATTATCAAGATAAAAAGCCGTCTAACGATAAAGATATTAAATCGATAGTTAATTACGCTAAAATAGTAAAATTAATAAAAAAACTAGTAAAAAATAAACATTACAATTTTCTTGAAACATTGGCAGAAGATGTTTTTGATGAGCTATTCAAAGATAAAAGAATAGATAAAATTACTCTTCAAATCGAAAAATTAGAAATAATGAAGGATTGCAGCTCAGTTGGGATCCAAGTTTCTAAAAAAAGAAGCTATGATCAGCTCTGATATAGGTAAAGAAGTAATTAAAAAAGAATTGCCCTTGGTTCCTAAGTTGCCAGGTGTTTATAGGATGCTAAATTCAAAAGGAGAAATTCTTTATGTAGGTAAAGCAAAAAACCTTCCAAACAGACTTAAAAGTTATGTATCAGAGAAAAGTCATATCATTAGGACTGAGAGAATGCTCTCTCAAACAAAAAGACTCGAAATTACTACAACTTCAAACGAAAGTGAGGCTTTACTTTTAGAGGCAAATTTAATTAAAAAGTTTAAACCAAAATTTAATATTTTACTAAGAGATGACAAATCCTTTCCTTTTATTTTTATAGGCGACAAAGATAAATGGCCACAAATCAAAAGGCACAGAGGGAAAAAAGGCAAAGAAGGATTTTATTTTGGACCATTTGCATCAGCTGGATCTGCAAATTGGACTATAAAAATGATCCAAAAAATATTTCATCTCAGAATTTGTGATGATACTGTTTTCAAAAATAGGGAAAGGCCCTGCATACTTTATCAAATTAAAAGGTGCTCGGGACCTTGCGTTGGTTACGTAACTGAGAGTGATTATAAACAAACTGTTGATGATGCAATTGAGTTTGTGTCAGGCAAATCTAGAAAAATTCAGAAAAGCTTATCTAATCAAATGGAAAAGGCTAGTGAGGATTTAGACTTTGAAAAAGCAGCAATATTAAGAGATCGAATTAAATCATTAAATATTATCCAATCTTCTCAAAGAATTAATGAAGCAAATTTAGTCGAAGCTGATGTTATCGCGGGATATAAAGAGTCTGGAAAAACTTGTATTCAAGTTTTTTTTTATAGGTCAAAACAAAATTGGGGTAATCAAGCTTTTTTTCCAAAGCATGATCCAGAAGAAAATCTAAGTGATATCATTAATTCTTTTGTTTCTCAATTTTATGAAAACAAAAGTGTGCCATCTTCAATAATTTTATCAAATGAAATTAAAGAGAAAGAATTAATTGAAAAAACACTTACACAAAAAGAAAGTAAACAAATCACAATTACTGTTGCAAAAAAAGGGACGAAACTAAAAGTTATAAATCAAGCAATAAATAATGCAAAAGATAGTTTGAATAGAAAACTTTACGAGAGTCAGAATAATAGAGATCTTTTCGATGCAGTATCAAAAAAATTCAATCTTGAAACTAATATTAATTTAGTTGAGGTTTATGATAATAGCCATATTCAAGGCACAAATAGTGTGGGCGCTTTAATTACTTATGGAGATGAAGGGTTCGTTAAAAAAAGGTATAGAAAATTTAATATAAAAATTCAAAAAAATGCTCAAGATGATTATGGAATGATGAAAGAAGTTCTTAACAGAAGATTTAAAAGAGCAGTTCAAGAGAAAGATAACTATCTAACTTTTCCTGATTTAGTCTTAATTGACGGAGGGAAAGGTCAATATTCAGTGGCAAGAGAAGCGATGAATGAGCTTGGTTTACATGAAATTCCGATTGTAGCAATAGCCAAGGGTAAAATGAGAAACAGTGGAAATGAAACATTTTTTCATAATGGAAAAGAGTTCAAATTCGAGAAAAATGATCCAACATTATTCTTTTTACAAAGATTAAGAGATGAGTCTCATCGATTTGCTATAAGTGCTCATAGAGCAAAAAGGAAAAAAGGTATAAGCAAATCATTACTAGATCAAATTGATGGTATTGGATCTATCAGAAAAAGGGCATTATTAAATCATTTTGGTTCAGCTAGAGCTGTAGAATCAGCTAGTTTGGATGAAATAAAATCAGTTGATGGAGTTGAGGAAAAAGTTGCAAAAAAAATATATAACTTCTTTCACGAATGAAATTTAAAATACCTAATTATTTAACAATTGGACGAATAATAATTGTTCCAATATTTGTTTTTACATTCTACCTTCCCGGATTTTATGGAGACGTTATACCATTTGCTCTTTTTTTAATTGCCTCATTTACAGATTTTTTAGATGGCCTTTTGGCGAGGATGTTTAAAGAAGAGTCTAAACTTGGTGAACTTTTAGATCCTATTGCAGATAAAATTATTGTTGCAACTGCATTAATTTTATTAGTTATGGACCAAACAATAAAAAATTACGAAGTTATTGCAGCTATTATAATTCTTACAAGGGAAATACTAATTTCAGGATTAAGAGAGTTTCTAGCTAAAGGGAAAATAAAGCTTCCTGTATCTAATTTAGCAAAACTTAAAACATTCTTGCAGATGTTTTCGATAGCAATACTTTTAACTGGGGAAACGGGGAATAAATTAATAAATTTTCAAGATTATAATGCTCAAACAATTGGCATTATTATTTTATGGCTATCTGCGTTTTTAACACTTTATACTGGATATGATTATCTTAGAAAAGGAATAGACCATGCAATATCTGAAGATAATAAGGATTAGGCAGCTTTTTTTTGTCTAACTAACTGATCAAAGCTTTTTGATAATCCTAATATAACATCACAAATTTTGTATTTATGATCTGCTATGCTTGCAACAGGTGTTATTTCAGCTGCAGTGCCAGTTAAGAAACATCCATCAAAATTACCTAGTTCACCTGGAGAAATTTTTCTTTCATGAACTTTAATATTTTTTGATTTTGCTAATTCAATTACAGCTTGTCTTGTAATACCATTTAAAAAAGAATCTGGTGTAGGTGTATGTAATTCATTATTTTTATCTTTAAAAAAAATGTTTGCACTTGTTCCTTCTGCAACATTACCTTCAAAATCTAACATTAATGATTCAGAATACCCTTGTTGTTCAGCTTCGTGTTTTGAAAGAGTACAAATCATATATAATCCTGCTGCTTTTGCATCCCAAGGAATAGTATTTGGAGCTGGTCTTCGCCATTTAGAAATATTTAATCTTATTCCTTCAGCTTTTAATTTTGGATCAAAATATGCAGGCCATTCCCACGTAGCTATTGCTACATTAATCGAAGTTTTCTGTGCAGACACTCCCATCATCTCACTTCCTCTCCACGCAAATGGTCTTACATATCCATTTTGAATATTTTGAACCGCCACTATTTTTTTAGAAGCTTCATTTATTTCATCTTTTGTATAGGGAATATTAATGTCTAATCTTTTTGCAGAATAAAATAATCTATCTGTATGCTCCTCTAGCTTAAATATTTCTCCGTCGTATACTCTTTCACCTTCAAAAACTAAACTTGCATAATGAAGTCCATGACTGATTACATGGCATTTTGCATCTTGCCATTCAACAAGCTCATTATTGTACCAAATTTTTCCTGATCGTTTATCGAAAGGTATCATTATTTAATTTTATAAAAAAATATATTTGTATATATAATATGTCAATATAACTTACCAATATGAAAAAACTTTTATATTTAAAAGATGAGGATCTCAAACAATATATTGAAAAAATATTTCTTGGCTACAGAGAGACAGTCTCAGATGCTAAAAATGTATTGAATAAATACTCCATAGGTGTCGCACATAATAAGGTTATTCACTTAATTTCATTATATGAGGGTATTACAATATCAGACCTCTTAAGAAAGTTGAAAGTTACAAAGCAAAGTTTGAATAGAGTTTTGAAAGATTTGATAAATCTAAAAGCAATAAAATATGAAAAAGACCAAGTAGATACAAGAATAAAGCATGTCTACTTAACAGAAGAGGGGGAGAAATTATTTAATGAAATTTTCTCAGCTCAAAAGAAAAGAATTTATCAAGCATTCTCTGCATCAAAAGCAAATGAGGTTGTTAGTTTTGACAATGTTTTAAAAAAAATAATTAATGGAAAAATTTAAAGCACATATTTTAGTTGTAGATGATGATGATGGTATAAGAGAATTAGTTAAGGAATATCTTTCTCAAAATAATTATCTCGTAACTAGCTCAAATAGCGCCGAAGATGCTTTTGAAAAAGTTAAAGTTATAAAATTTGATTTAATAGTGCTTGATATAATGATGCCAGGCAAAAGTGGTTTAGAATTTACAAAAGAAAATAAAGACAAAATTTCAACCCCAATAATTCTTTTAACAGCCAAAGGTGAGGCCTCAGAGAGAATAGAGGGTTTAGATATTGGTGCAGACGATTACCTTCCAAAACCTTTTGAGCCAAAAGAATTAATACTTAGAATTAATAATATCTTAAATAAAACAAAATATAGAAATACAAAGAGAAAATTTAAATTTGGTAAAATTGAAATTGATCTTAACAAGCAATTTATTTTGAAAAATGACAAATCTATAAAAATCAATAATACAGAAAAAATAATTTTAGATAAAATGGTTAATTCTCCTGGAAAAATATTTAAAAGAGAGGAAATTGGAAATCTTATAAAAATTGATAAAGAAAGATCAGTTGATGTAATAATTACAAGACTTAGAAAAAAAATTGAAGAAAATCCCAAAAGCCCAAATTATTTACAAACAATAAGAGGTGAAGGTTATGTTTTATGGATTGAGTAAATATATAAAAAATATCTTACCTAAAAGACTTTTTTATAGAGGTTTACTCATAGTCGCTGTTCCAATAGTAGTTATGCAAATAACTATCTCTTTAGTTTTTTTTGATAGTCTTTGGATCAAAACCAATTCTGGAATGACAAGAGCATTGGTTTCTGAAGTCAAAACTTTTGTAGACGCTTATGATAACGATGAAACAAATAAAGATTTTATAATAATTTTATTCAAAGAACATTTGGGTTTTAATATCAAATATGAAAAAGACAAAATCTTGCCAAATAAAATTCCAGAAAGATGGTTCAGCCCAGTAGATCGATCACTAAGGAGAGAATTAAAGAAAAAAAATTTAACTTATTGGTTTGATACAACTAACTTTAAAGAAGTTGTTGATTTAAAAATAGGGTATTCAAAAGGCTATTTTCAATTTTATATTCCAAGAGATAGACTAACTACAAGTTCAGCTAGATTATTTGGTCTTTGGATAACATTGCCAGCATTATTAATGATAGCAGTAGCAATAATTTTTTTAAAGAATCAAACTAGACCCATAACCAAACTTGCAGAGGCATCTGAAAGATTTGGTCGAGGAGAAGATATTGACGAATTTAGACCTTCTGGAGCACTCGAAATTCGAAAAGCTGGTTTAGAGTTTGATAAAATGAGAAAAAGAATAATGAGACATCTTAATCAAAGATCTGAAATGCTATCGGGTATCAGCCACGATTTAAGAACACCTTTGACAAGGATAAAACTTCAAATAGCAATGATTAAAGACAAAAATGTTGTTGAAAAACTATCAAGAGACGTTGATGAAATGGAAAAAATGTTAAATGAATATCTTCAATTTGCAAGATCTGGAGCAAAAGATAAAACTGAAACGTTTGATATTTCTGATCTTCTTGAAGATATTTGTAAAAAATATGAGAAACCAAATATAAAATATTTTTTAAAAGAAAAAGTTTATTTTGATGGAAGAAAAAATTTAATTAGTAGATGTATCAATAACCTTATAGATAATTCTTTAAAATTTGCTGATAATGTTGAATTGTATCTAAAAAAAGGAAGATCAACTATAAATATCTCAATTGAGGACGATGGTCCAGGCATTCCGCAAAAAGAACATCAAAATGTTTTGAAACCATTTTATAAAATTGACAAAAGCAGATCAGAAACAAAGTCAAGTGTTGGCCTTGGCTTAGCTATATCATCCGATGTCGTAAAATCACATGGGGGAGATCTTAAATTTGATAAGTCTAGTTTAGGTGGATTAAAAGTTATTATTTCTTTGCCCGTTTAGTTTTTTTTTTAATTTTTTTTTCGACAATTTTTTTTTCTAGTTTTTCAATTCTTTTATTTAATATATCGATTTCATCTTTGCTTACTAAATTCATTTTAAGAATAATTTCCTCTTTTTTTGATCGTAAAATATTTACAACCTCGTCACTAAAATCTTTATAATTGACCAGTCCTTCTTCCAAAAATTTTGCAAATTTATCAAACATGAATCTTGATTTTGACATAATAATTTCTTATCAAAGTTTAAGTAATATTTATAATATTACAATTAAATGTTTATTAATAATTTTGACCCAGTCGCTTTTGAGATCTTTTCATTAGAAATTAGATGGTATTCCTTGTCTTATATATTTGGCTTGGTATTTGGTTGGTATTTTGCAAAAAACAAACTAATCAAAGATAACGCTCAGAGAGAATATTTTGATGATTATATAACTTATTTGATTACAAGTATCATCCTTGGTGGAAGACTTGGATATGTAATTATTTATGACCCTATTTATTTTATCAGCAATCCAGTTGAGATTATAAAAATTTGGCAAGGAGGCATGTCTTTTCATGGTGCACTAATTGGAATTATCATAGGAACTTATTTTTTCTGCAAAAATAAAAAACAAAATATTTTTAGTTATTTAGATGTGGTTGCTGTTTGTTCTCCTATAGGAATTTTTTTAGGAAGAATATCAAATTTCATAAACTCAGAACTTTATGGCATAGAAACAAATGTACCATGGTCAGTAAAGTTTATAAAAATTGATGATTTAAATCGACATCCTTCACAAATTTATGAGGCAATATTTGAGGGAGTTGTTCTATTTATTATTTTAAGTTTGTTGTTTAATAAATTAAGGAACATACCTGGGATTATTTCGGGGTATTTTTTAATTTTATACTCTTTTTTTAGATTTGTTATCGAGTTCTTTAGAGAACCAGATCAGCAGCTAGGTTATTTATTTTTCAACTTGAGTATGGGGCAAATAATAAGTTGTATAGCACTAACCTGCGGATTAATTATCATCTATTATAAATATGCTAATAGGACAGAATAAAAAAATCTCACTAGATAAATTTATTTACAAATCTTTGTATGATAAGGATAATGGTTATTATATTAAAAAAAATCCTTTCGGAAAAAAGGGTGATTTCATAACATCTCCGAATATTTCTGTTCTTTTTTCAGAAATGATATCTATTTGGTTAATTTCATTTTGGGAGAATTTAAAAAAGCCAAAAAAAATAAATATTGTAGAGCTGGGTGCCGGTAATGGTGAGATGATGTCACAAATTATAAAAACTTTAAATAATTTTAGTGAAATTAATTTATCTGCCAATTTCTTAATTTTAGAAAAAAGTCCATTACTGATAAAAATTCAGAAAAGTAAAATAGATAAGAAAAAAGCAAGTTGGATTAGAAATTTAAAAGAAATTCCAAAGGCTCCAACTATATTCTTGGCTAATGAGTTTTTTGATGCTTTTCCTATCAAGCAGTTTTTAAAGAAAAGCAATAATTGGTATGAAAAATATGTAGCATACAAAAAAAATAAGTTTGAAGTTTGTGAACAAAAAGTGTCCTCAAAAATAATTGAGAAATATTTAGGTAAGGATATAAAAAAAGAAAAATTTGTTGAATATTCGCCTTCAGCAATGAAGTTTGTTAACGAAATAGGGAATTTTATTTTTAAAAATAATGGTGGTTTATTAATGATAGACTATGGCTTTACCAGAGGAAAGATGAAAAATACTTTGCAAAGTGTTGAGAAGCACAGAAAAATTAGTTTTTTAGAAAATCCCTATAATTCAGATATTACTCATTTAATAAATTTTAAAATGTACGAGAAAGAGTTTGCAAATTCTAATTTGAAATCTTTAATAACAACTCAAGGTAATTTCTTAATGAAATTAGGAATATTAAAAAGAGCTGAAATAATAAGTAAAAATTTACAATTTAGTAAGAAAGCTGACATATTTTATAGAATAAAAAGATTAATTGATGCAAAATATATGGGCTCTTTGTTTAAAGTATTATTTGTAAGCAAATCCAAAAATAATTTTAATTTGGGTTTTAAGTGATTAAGTCAAAAATTTTTAGAGATCAAAAATCTATTTCACATTATTTTTTTAATAGATTAGGTGGCACCTCAAAAGGAATCTACAAAAGTTTAAATTGTGGAAAAGGTTCAAAAGATAAAATTGCTAATATAAGTAAAAATTTAAAAATAGTTTCAAAAAAAATAGGCTGTACAAGTGGAAATCTAGTTTCTCTTAATCAAATTCACAGTAACAAAGTTTATAAAATAAGTGGTATTCCAAAAAGAAGATTGACTGGAGACGCGATGATTACAAATAAGCAAAATATTGCGATTAGTATACTTACTGCAGATTGTGCACCAATTCTAATTATAGAAAAAAAGCAAAAATTTGTTGGTGCAATACATGCTGGGTGGAAAGGTGCATTTAATGGAATAGTAAAAAAAACAATCCAACTTTTAAAAAAAAACGGATGCTCAGAGAAAGATATGATTGCTTGCATTGGGCCATGTATAAAAAAAAATAACTACGAAGTAAAAAATGATTTTTTTAAATTGTTTAAGGAAAAAAATAAAAAAAATGTAAATTTCTTCATATTTAAAAAGAAAAAAATTTATTTTGATTTAAGCGAATATATAAAATCTCAATTTTATGAAAATGGAGTTAAAAAAATAGATATAATAAGAAAAGATACCTTCGCTCTAGAAAATAACTTTTTTAGTTCTAGGAGATCAAAAAAAAATAAGCATAACGATTATGGTAGAAATATTTCTGCAATTATGATTAAATAGGGCATCTCGGATGAAAATTCTCACAGGAAACAGTAATAAACATCTTAGCCAAAAAATATCTAAATTTTTAAAAAATAGACTAGTGAATTCAAACATAAGAAAATTTGCTGATGGAGAAATCTATGTCGAAATTAATGAAAATATTAGAGGTAATAGTATTTTTTTAATTCAATCCGTCTCATCTCCTGCAAATGACAATTTAATGGAATTACTACTTTCGATTGACGCTTTAAAAAGATCATCAGCCAAAAACATAACTGCTGTGATCCCATATTTTGGATATGCAAGACAAGATAGAAAGGTGGTTCCTAGAACATCTATATCTGCAAAACTTGTATCTAACCTTATTGCAAAAGCAGGAGCAGATAGAGTCGTTACAGTTGATTTACACTCTGGACAAATTCAAGGTTTTTTTGATATTCCAGTAGATAACTTATTTGCAACTCCAATATTTGCTAGACATATAAAAAAGAAATTAAAAAAAAATAATATAATCTGTGTAGCTCCAGATGTCGGTGGTACCGCAAGAGCAAGAGCTTTAGGAAAATTGTTAAATGTAGATTTAGCAATAGTAGATAAAAGAAGACCTGCTCCTGGAAAGTCAGAAGTAATGAATGTAATTGGAAATGTGAAAAATAAAACTTGTATATTAGTTGATGATATAATCGACTCTGGTGGAACAATTGTAAATGCAGCTTCTGAATTAAAAAAAAGAGGAGCTAAAGATGTTCACGTATATGTAACTCATGGTGTATTAAGTGGTAATGCTGTTGAAAAAATTAAGAAATCTTCGATAAAAAATTTAGTTGTAACTGATACAATAGATAATTCAATGAAAGTTAAAAAAGCTAAGAATATTGAGGTATTAACAATCTCTAATTTGGTTGGAGAAGCTATTAAAAGAATATCGAATTCTACCTCGGTATCAGATCTATTTAAATAATTTACTTGTAAAATTTAGTTTCATAAGTTAAAAACCCGTCATTTTATGAGTTTACTAGCTGCCACAATAAGAGAAACAAAGAGTAAGGGTGAAATAAAATCCCTTAGAAGTAAAGGTATGGTTCCAGGAATAGTTTATGGAGGCGAGGAGCCAAATCAAAAAATCTCTGTCTCTGTTAAAGAAGTAAAAAATTTATTAAATAAAGAAAATATTTTATCAAATATAATTTCAATTAATATTGATGGTAAAGAACAAAAAGTTTTACCAAGAGTTATTGATTTTGATACAATTACAGATGAGCCTATACATTTAGATTTTTTAAGAATTGTTAAAGGTGCAAAAGTAATTTTAGAAATTCCAGTTAAATTTATAAATCACGAATTATCACCAGGATTAAAAAGAGGTGGAGTTTTGAATATAGTAAGACGAAAAGTTGAATTAAGATGTCCTACTGAAAATATACCAACAGAGTTAGTTGTAGATTTAAATAACTTAGATATTGGAGCAAGTATTAAAATATCTTTTATAAATTTACCTGAAAATGTAACACCTACAATTCAAGGAAGAGACTTTGTAATCGCGACTGTAGCAGCACCAA
>CACKTH010000021.1 GCA_902603045.1 uncultured Pelagibacteraceae bacterium
ATTTTTCTCTCCAAAAATGACGTTGTAATCTTAATTTCCATCTTGCCGGACAATCCAATTTATCTAATAAAAGCCTAAAAATTTCTATGTTACCTATTACTAAATTTCCACTATTATATTTAATTTTTGATAATGCTTTTAGTGAAGTTTCTATTATTTTTTTATCATCTTTTTTTTCAGTAAAAGATCCCAATATTTCAAAACCAATTTGATTTCTGATAACAGAATCTTTTTTATTTAATCCTTTTCTAAATGCTTGGCCACTATAGAAAATTTTTTCACTAGTTTTCTTATTATGATTTAAATATCTAACGCAAGATGCAATTGTTAAATCAGGTCTTAAACAAAGTTCATTTCCCAACTGATCATTGAAAGAAAATATAAATCTTTTGAAACTTTCTCCTGACCTTTCCAATATTAAATTCGTGTCAATAACTGTATCAAGATCAATATATTTATATCCATTTGACTTAATAATTTTTAAAATATTCTCAGATAAGTTTTTTGATTTCATCAATCAGGTTCTCCTTATCAAATGTAATTTGAGTATTTTCAGATTTTTTCCACTCTTCTCTAGATAAATTTTTTGATGTTTCTTCTAAGTTTGAGTTTAATTTTTTTATAGTAATTTTATTATCTTTAAATTCATCTTCCCCACAAAGAATTACAGCTGGTGAACTTCTTTTATCAGCATATTTTAATTGAGATTTCAAACCTGAATCTCCTAGATAAATTTCAGAATTTATATTTTGATTTCTAAGTTGTGATAACAATTCATAATAATTAGAGAGATATTTTTTATCTAAAACACATATTATTATTGGTGAATTATTTTTTACCTCGATTTTGTTTAACTGAACTAATGCGTATAGTAAACGATCAAGGCCTATAGAAACACCTGTTGCAGATAAGTCTACTTTTTTAAATCTTGAAACTAAAGAATTATATCTTCCGCCTCCACCAACTGAGCCAAACTCAACTTCTTGGTTTTTTTGATTTTTAACTTTAAATGTTAAATTTGCCTCAAATATTGGTCCATCATAATATTCAAGTCCTCTGATAACTTCAGGAGAAAAAATTATTTGATCAAAATTAGATGAATAACTTATTCCATCTAATACTTTATTTAATTCATCAACACCATCTTCAACTAATTTGTTTGGTATAGCTGACTTAATTTCATCTAAAGATTTCATATTTATAAAACTAGCTATTTCTTCAGCTTGATTATCAGAGAGGTTTGCGCCAATAGTTTTATCACCAGATTTATCTTTACGTCCTGTTGTAAGTAATTCTTTAACACCCTCAGTTCCAACTCTATCAAGTTTGTCTATAGCTCTCAAAACAGCAAGTTGTTGTTTGCTTTCTGAAACATTTAAATTTTCAATAAGTCCTTGAATTAATTTTCTATTACTTAATTTGATTTGATATTGATTTTTTTCTAAGCCACAGAAATACAATGTGTCAGCTAAAAGATTGCACATCTCAGCATCTGCTAAAGGATTATTAGATCCAACAATATCACAATCGGCCTGTGTAAACTCTCTAAATCTACCAGGGCCAGGTTTCTCATTTCTCCATACATTACCGATCTGATATCTTTTAAAAGGATTTGAGATATTTAAATAATTTTGAGATACGTATCTTGCTAATGGCGCAGTTAAATCATAACGTAATGATATCCAACTGTTATTTTCCTCTTGAAAACCAAATACTCCAGAGCTTGGTCTATCTTCATCTGGTAAAAATTTTCCTATATTTTCTGATATTTCAAAACTTGGAGTTTCTAGCTTAGAAAAACCAAATTTTAAAAAATTTTCTTCAATCTTAGCAATTAAATTTTCTTTTAACGCTAATTCTTTACCGTATCTATCAACAAAACCCGAAGGAGTATTTGCAGACAATTTTTTTTCTTTATTCATTTTTTGGTACACGGGGACAGATTCGAACTGTCGACCTTCGGTTCCACAAACCGCTGCTCTAACCGACTGAGCTACCCGTGCTCCTTCTATTGTTTTATACTAAATGTGGATAAAATTAAATTTATAAATAATTAAATAGCTAGCTTGCAGCCAGCATGAAAATGATGTCTATGAGTTTCTCTGTTAATAATCACAATTTTATTCATTGCTGTGTAAGTAGCATTTTTTTTTTTAAATGCAAGTAAGAAAAAGCTTTGCACAGGAATAGCTATGTTTTTTAACATATTCTATTCCTATACAAATATTTTTGATGAATTAAATTTTATTAACCTAATTTTTTCAAATTTACAGCGCTTGGACCTTTTTCGCCATCTTGAATTTCGAATTCTATAGCATCGTTTTCATTCAAAAATCTTAGCCCAGCTTCTCTAACTGCGCTCGCATGAACGAAACAATCTTTTTCTCCGTCTTCTCTTTCAATAAAACCGTAGCCCTTCTTACCGTTGAACCACTTTACTTTGCCTTTTAATGTACTCATACTTTAGTTACTCTTTCTTTGTTATTATATAATTAGCTATAAATAGCTGATGGATAGGTATTAGATTTTAATTTTGAATGCAAGCATAATGATGGATATTAATACCACATGAGTGGTGGCTTCGGCGGGACTCGAACCAGCGACACAAGCCTTTTCAGGGCTCTGCTCTACCAACTGAGCTACGAAGCCATATTAAGATCTAAAAATTATACGACCCTTTGATAAATCGTATGGAGAAACTTCTAGTTTTACTCTATCACCTTGTAAAACACGAATACGATTTTTTCTGAGTTTTCCCGCTGTGTGAGCTGTAACGTTATGACCATTGTCAAGTTTAACTCTAAACATAGCATTAGGAAGAAGATCTGTTACCACACCTTCAAACTCCAACGTATCCTGTTTGCTCAAATTATTATCTCCTCATTCTTGATCTTATACTTAAAGCATGACCATATAATTCTTCATACTCTGCGAGATGTGTAGCGGATTCTCCTATTTTCTCAACACCTTTTTTAGATAGAGTTATATAGCTAATTTTTTTATAAAATTCGTTAACGTTCAAACCTGACGCAAACTTTGCAGACCCAAAAGTTGGCAAGACATGATTTGTGCCAGCATTATAGTCTGTAACTGCCATGGGAGAATATTTACCAATACAAACACTTCCAACGTTGATTATTTTATTAATTATTTTATTTGGCTTTAAAATATTTATTTCCAAGTGTTCCGGAGCTATTTCGTTTATTGATTTGATTATATCTGAATTTTTTTTTGCAAGAATTGCTAAACCATTATTTTTAAGACTTTTAAAAGCTATTGATCTTCTTGGTAATTTTTTTATTTTTTCTTTAATTTTTTTTTGAAATTGTTTTATCAATTTTAAATCTTTTGAAATAAGAATGCATTGTGAATTTTCATCATGTTCTGCTTGACCCATCATTGATGTTAGCACATCTTCTATTTTAGTTTTACTATCTGCTAAAATTGTTATTTCTGAAGGACCAGCTACCATAGATTCTATACCAACCTGGCCGAATAATTCTTTTTTAGCTGCAGCAACAAAAATATTTCCAGGTCCAACAATTTTATTAACTTTTTGAATATAGGCCAAACTTGCAATAGCTTGTGCACCACCCATTGAATATATTTCATTAATTCCTACTTTCTGAGCAGCATATAAAACAGCAGGATTTAATTTTCCATTAAGTTTGGGATTGGCTAAAACAATTCTTTTAACGCCAGCAATCTTAGCGGGTATAGAATTCATAAGTAATGTTGAGGGTAAATTTGCAGGAACATAAATTCCAACAGACTGTATCGGCACATATTTATAGGCAAGCTTATTGTTATATTTATCTTTATAAAAAATATTTTTTCTTTGCTGTTTTTTATGGAAATTAAAAATCCTATTATAAGCTAAATCAATTGACTGTTTTATTTTTTTATCTAAAGATTTAATTGAAGTTTTTAGATCTGTATCTCTAATTATTATAGAATTGTTTTTGCCAAATTTTTTTTCGTATTTTAATAATGCCTTGTTCTTGTTTACCTTTACGTCTTTTAGAATTCTTTTTACTATAGTTGTATCAATATTTTTTCCAGATCTCCTTGAATCCAGAAAGTTTATTAATTTTGTTTGGTAATTTTTACTTTTAGCATCTAAAAACCTAATCATTTTTAATTTTTTGATCCTCCAATGTTACATCAATTACTTCTGTGGAAAGTGTTATAATTCCATTTTTTGAAAATAACAGAACTATTTCAAAATTTTCTTTTTTTTTAAAAATATCAATTGCAAATAACTCTAAAATTAAATCTCCATTTGACTGATTAATATTTTTAGACTTAGAACTTTCAATAAATTCAAATTTTATAACGCTATTTATAGTTTTCCCACTATCTCTTTCCTTATCTATTCTTAAAACAGAAAGTAAAAAAATTTTTGTAGATGGCAAGTATTTTATATCAGAAATTTTGACCTTAGATTCTGCACATACTGCTGATATAATTTGTAAGTCATCTGGAGATTGAGCGATTACTTTCTTTAAAAAACTATTCACTAAGATATTCTTTTAATTTTTACCCCAATTTTTTTTAATTTATTTTCAATTTTTTCATAACCTCTGTCTAAATGATATACTCTATTAATAATAGATGTTCCTCTCGAAATAAAAGCTGCCAAAACTAAAGCGACTGATGCCCTTAAATCACTAGACATTAACTCGGCTCCCTCTAAATTATTAGTTCCTTCAATAATTGCCTTGTTTCCTTTAGTATTTATTTTTGCACCCAATCTTTTTAATTCTGGAACATGCATAAATCTGTTTTCAAATATATTTTCTTCAATTGTACTTTTTCCATTTGCTCTGGTTAATAATACCATAATTTGAGCTTGTAAATCAGTGGGAAAGTTTGGATATTCTCCAGTTTTTAAAAAATTCAAACTTCTAATTTTTTTTGGCCCCTTGATTTGAATTGTATTTTTCGTGGTCTTTATCTTTGCACCAATTTTCTTAAGTAAATTTAACTCTGTGTTAATAAATTTTGGCTCAAAGTTTTTAATTTTTAAATTTCCACTATTCAAACATGCAGCAACACAAAAAGTGCCTGCTTCAATCCTATCATTCATGATTGAGTAAGTTGTACTTTTTAATTTTTTAACACCCTCTATTTTCAAAGTTCTTTTACCGATCCATTTGATCTTAGCACCAGCTGTTTTTAAAAAATTTGTCAGATCTTTGATTTCAGGCTCTATAGCGCAATTTTTTATTGTTGTTCTTCCTTTTGCAAGGCAAGCAGCAAGAATTAAATTTTCAGTAGCTCCAACAGATATTTTTGAAAATCTTATTTCAGAACCAACTAATCCTTCTTGAGCTTTTGCATTAACATATCCCTTTTCAATTTTTATTTTAACACCTAACTTTGATATGGCTTTTAAATGTATATCTATTGGTCTTACTCCTATACTGCAACCACCTGGGCTACTTACTTTTGCTTTTTTATTTTTTGCCAATAAAGGACCAAGAACTAAAATTCCTGCTCTCATTGTTTTAACTAGAGAATAAGGTGCAAAAAAATTATTTTTTTTTCCTTTTGAGATTGTCGCTATTTTTTTATTATTTTTAAAGCTAATTTTTCTTCCTAGTGATTTTAGCAAATTAAGCATTGTATCAATATCTTTAACTCTTGGAAGATTTTTAATTGTTACATTTTTATCAAAGAGTAAAGTCGCAGCAAGTATTGGCAGAGCAGCATTTTTACTTCCTGAAATTGATACCTCGCCTCTGATCTTAGAGGGACCATTAATTTTAAATTTATCCATTTTAAATTTTGGGAAGCGTTACCCCTTTTTGACCCATATATTTTCCATTTCTGTCGGCATATGAAACATCGGGTTTCTCATTCCCTTTTAAAAATATAAATTGAGCCACGCCCTCATTTGCATATATTTTGGCTGGTAATGGGGTTGTGTTAGAAAATTCAAGAGTCACATGACCTTCCCATCCTGGTTCCAAAGGAGTTACATTAACAATTATTCCACATCTAGCATAAGTAGACTTACCTAAACAAATAACTAAGACATCGCTAGGAATTTTAAAATATTCGACAGTTCTTGCTAAAACAAAAGAATTTGGTGGAATAATACATTCATCAGATTCTTTTGTTACAAAATTTGTTGGTTTAAAATTTTTTGGGTCTACAATTTCAGAGTTAACATTAGTAAATATTTTAAACTCATTAGATACTCTCGCATCGTATCCGTATGAAGAAACACCAAATGAAATTTTTCCTTCTCTTATTTGTCTATCTTCAAATGGTGAAATCATTGCTTGTTCTTTTGCCATTTTGATTATCCACTTATCTGATTGTACTGACATTTATTTATTTTTTTTATTTTTTCTTTGAAAAATTT
This sequence comes from uncultured Pelagibacteraceae bacterium, assembly GCA_902603045.1. Lineage (GTDB taxonomy): Bacteria > Pseudomonadota > Alphaproteobacteria > Pelagibacterales > Pelagibacteraceae > Pelagibacter. Next base: position 6,374 of record CACKTH010000021.1, read on the forward strand.
TTCTTTTTCTCAAGTTTTTACGTAAAGCTTCCTCGAGTCTAGCTTTTTTATCCTTCTTCCTGTCCATGTTGATTACTTTTTGTCTGGATTGGTAAGGTGATCCAAAGTTATTACTTGATCGATTGGTATTGTTTTATCCTCTGGACTTTTGGGGTCACCTTGTTTGGCTATTTTCTTTGCTCTTTTTTCAGCAAGCTTTTTTTCTCTTTTAGCCTGCTTCTCCATAGCCTTAGCTCCTCTTGTAGATTTATAATCGTAGTGAATTCCCATATCATTTACCTAATTTAGATATACCTGATTTTCGTAAAAAATTAAGGCATTTATTTGAAAAAAACAATTTTATACACTAATTATAATTAAAAAATGCCCTCATAGTTAAATGGTATAACACATCCATGGTAAGGATGAGTTTCCAGTTCAATTCTGGGTGAGGGCACCAGCTATTTGTAGAATTTTTTTCTGATTATAAATCCAATTAAAACCAGGATTATCATGCCAATTACTGGTACATAAATATCTGGAGTTAAAATTATATCAAATATACTTGGAGGTTCTTGATTGTTTTCAATAACTTTATTTAGTCCTGCACCAATTGAAGCGCCAACAAATAACTGGGGTGTCATCCCAATAACAGATCCAAAAAAGAAATTTCTAATCTTTATATTAAACAATGTTGGCAAAATGTTTGAAATAAAAAAAGGTATACCACCAACAAATCTATATATCAGAAAAAAAGTAAATTCATTTTTTTTAAATTTTTCAGTAAGGTTAGAAAACTTTGATGAAAATTTTTTTTTAATTAAATCTTTAAAAAGATAATTTGCACCAACATATAAAAGTGTTGCACCAATAGATAAAGCAAATACAATAAGGATTGTCCCTACCCATTTTCCAAATACAAATCCTCCAACTAAAAAAACTGGCGCACCGAATCCTAAGAGCATTACCCAAATAATCACTCCAATAAAAAATAATATGCTAGCAATTAAAAGATTAGAATTTTTGATATCATATAGTTTGTTTCTATTATTTTTTATAAGTTCAAAACTTGAAAAGTCATCAAATGAGAAATGGCTAAAAAAAAGCAACAAAAACCCAGTAACTATGGAAAGATATATAATACCAAGAATAATTTTTAATTTATTTTCATTTTCCATTTTATTCTAATTTATTAAAAATCGCTGTACTTATATACATTTAATTGTATAACTACCGAAATTTTACAAAAAGAAGCCTTAATATGAAACGTACATATCAACCTAGCAAAAAAGTGAGAAAAAGAAGGCATGGTTTTAGGTCTAAAATGAAGACTAAAGGTGGAAGAAAACTAATTAGAAGAAGAAGAAGTAAGGGTAGAAAAAAACTCACTGTTTAATGCAGGTTAAATTAAAAAGTTTATCCAAAAATGAAGATTTTAAATTTATTTTAAATGGTAAAAAAATTTCAAATAGATACTCAACAATTTTTTACAGGAGATTAGAAAACAAAAGTAATAGATATTTGAATATAAGTATTATTACAAAAAAAAAAATTGGTACAGCTGTTATAAGAAATAAAATTAAAAGAAGATTAAGAAATATGATGAATGAGGCTCTAAAAAAAATTAAAATTAATCTTAACTATTGTTATTTATTAATTGCTAGAAAATCTGTTTTAGAAGAAGAGTATAATTTTATCAAAATAAAACTTTTTAGTGAGTTAAAAAAAATTAAATAATTATGATTAAAAAAGGATTAATATATTTAATAAAATTTTATAAATATTTCATTTCACCTGTTTTTGGTAATAATTGCAGGTATCTTCCAACTTGTTCAGAGTATTTTATCGATAGTTTAAATGAACATGGTGTTTTGAAAGGTTGTTACAAAGGCATTAAAAGAATTTTAACTTGTCATCCTATAAAAATTTTGGGAGGAGGACACGGGTATGATCCAGTAAAGAAAAAGAATATTAAATAATGGACACAAGAAACGTAATAGCAGCAATATCATTAAGTGCAGCAGTAATAATTCTCTATGGATTATTTTTTGCTCCACCAAATCCTGATCCGAAGCAGATAAATAATAATGATCAGAATAAGAACAACCTACAGCTAAACGAGGCACCGAAAATAGAGCAAAATATTGAGAATAATAAAATTTCTAGATCGGAGGCAATTAATAAAGTTGAAAGGATACTTTTTGAAAATGAAAATATTAAAGGTTCTATTTCTTTAGAGGGATCATTAATCGATGATCTGATTTTTAAGAAATACACTGAAACTTTAGACTCTGATGAAAATGTAGTATTGCTTAATCCTAAAGAGTCTGAAAATGGTTATTATATAGAAACAGGTTGGGCTATAAATAATAAAGATATCGAAGTTCCTAATTCAAATACAAAGTGGGAAGTTGTTGGCAATAAATTACTAACGCCGAATAGTCCAATTAAATTAGTATGGAATAATGAGCAGAATATAACTTTTGAGAAAGAAATAAGTATAGATGATAAATTTTTATTTACTGTTAACCAAAAAATTACGAATAATACTCAAAATACCTATAACTTTTATCCCTACGGACAAATTATTAGAAACCTAGCTCCTGATGTAACTGATTTTTATATATTACATGAAGGTTTATTAGGTGTTTTTGATGATAATCTTGTTGAAGAAGATTACGATGACATAAAAGATAAGAAGTACTCTGTAAATGCTAACAAAGGATGGATGGGTATTACAGATAAATATTGGATAACAAGTTTAATCCCAGAAAGTAATAAAAGTTTTAGGTCAGATTTCGATTATAAAAATAAATTTAAAGCTAACTTCATAGAGACAAATGCAACAGAAGTCAGAGCTAATGAAAGTAAAACTAATCAGGTAAAAGTGATTATTGCCGCAAAAGAAGTGGATGTTGTTGATGGTTATGCGGAAAAACTAAATATTAATAAATTTGATTTAGCAATTGATTGGGGTTTCCTATATTTTTTAACAAAACCAATATTCTTAATATCAGATTATTTTTTCAAATTAACTGGCAACTATGGAATTGCAATTATATTAATTACCGCTTGTATAAGAATTTTATTTTTTCCTCTCGCTAACTACTCATTTAGATCAATGGCAAAAATGAAAGTTCTTCAACCCGAAATGGTAAGGCTTAAAGAACTTCATAAGGAAGATAAAATGAAGTTACAGCAAGAAATGATGGCGCTTTATAAAAGAGAGAAAGTGAATCCTGTAAGTGGGTGTTTGCCTATTTTAATTCAAATACCATTCTTTTTTGCAATTTATAAAATGTTGTTTGTTACAATTGAAATGAGACATCAGCCTTTTTTTGGTTGGATACATGATCTAAGTGAAAGAGATCCTACAAGTTTATTTAATCTATTTGGTTTGTTGCCATATGATGTTCCATCATTTTTAATTATCGGCGCTTGGCCAGTAGCAATGGGTGTAACAATGTGGATGCAACAAAAACTTAATCCAACACCACCAGATCCGATTCAGCAAAAAATTTTCATGTTTTTTCCAGTATTCTTAACAGTCATACTTGCACCATTTCCATCTGGATTAGTTATATATTGGACAATTAACAACGTGCTTACAATGGCTCAACAGTATGTAATTATGAAAAGAACTTCAGTTAAAACAGTTTAATTGATGGAATTAGATAAGATTATTCCAACAGATGGTCCTAATATTAATGAAGTTGAAAAATATATAAATAAATATCAGTCTGAGATTATAGTAATTAAATGTGGTGGATCTGTTTTATTAGATAAAAAACTATTCAATCAGTTCATAGAAGATATTTCAGTAATAAACAAAATTGGTTTATCAGCAATAGTCGTCCATGGTGGAGGTAAGAATATTAAAAAAAAATTAGACGAAAAAAATATTGAAACAAAATTTATCAATGGACTTAGGGTTTCAGACGAAAAAACAATAAGTTATATAGAAGAGGCTTTACTAGAACTCAATTTAGAGATTTTACATGAATTAAAATCTAAAAACACAAATGTTTGTTCAATATCACCTAAAGCAAATAATGTAATTAATATTATTCCTGAAAGTAAAGAATTGGGATATGTCGGTATACCAAAAAAAATTAATAAAGAGAAAATATTAAATTTTATTAATAATAAACAAATTCCAATTGTTGTCCCTTTAGGAGTGGGTGAAGATAGTAAAATTTACAATATTAATGCAGATGTTGCGGCAGGTTCAATTGCAAAAGAGATCGATGCTAGACGACTTCTTTTAATGACAGATGTTGAGGGTGTTCTTGATGAAAATCAAAAACTAATATCTGAAATTAATCTCAATAAAGCTAACGAGATGTTAAAAAATAATATTATATCTGGAGGCATGATACCAAAAATAAATACTTGTTTAGATGCAATATCTAATGGTGTTAGAGGAGTTGTTATTGTTGATGGGAGAAAACCACATTCAATATTATTTGAGTTATTTTCTGATAAGGGTGCAGGAACATTAATAAGAAAATGAATAATTTAAAAAATATAAAGAATATTTTGTTCGACTGTGATGGTGTTTTATATAATGATTTAGAAGCAGTTTTTGGCCAAGTTAGTAAGAGAATGACAAAATATATTTCAAATAAACTTAACCTAGACCTTACTAAAGCTAAAGAATTACAAAGAGATTATTTTCACAAATATAACACAAGCTTAAATGGATTGATGATACATCATGATATACCACCAGAAGAATTCTTGGAGTATGTTCATGATATTGATCTTTCATTTATGGAAAAAGATCTTGTTTTAAGAAATGAGCTTGAAAACATTAATTTAAATAAGTTCGTATTTACAAACGGAAGTAGAGCTCACGTAAAAAATATAATAAAAACTCTTGGTATTCAAGACCAATTTAAAGATATATTTGATATAGTAGACGCAAAATATCATCCTAAGCCTGAAGCCAGGGCCTTTGATCTTATGGTTGATAAATTTAAGATCAATCCAAAAGAAACTCTTTATATCGAGGATATAGCTAAAAATTTATCAATAGGTAAAGAGCGAGGGACAATAACAGCTTGGCTTATCAATAATGAATACTGGGGGAAAAAAGAGTCTGACAAAGATTACATCGATTATAAGATTGAAAATCTCTCTTTATTTTTAAAGGAAATAAGGTTATTAAAAAGTTCTTAAATTTATGAGCATAGAAAATATAATTAATGATGCTTGGGAAAATAGGGACCAAGTAAGTCCAAACTCAGATGAGAGTTTAAAAAATACTGTTATTCAAATTATTGACGACTTAGATAGTGGTAAAGTCAGAGTAGCTGAAAAAATCAATGGTGAGTGGGTAACACATCAACACATAAAAAAAGCAATTATGTTAAGTTTTAGAATGTATCCAATGGAAAATTTAAATGGCCCCTACAGTAGTTGGTATGACAAAGCGCATCTTTTAAAAGGTAAAACTGCAGGCTGGTCTAAGGAAGACCATGAAAAAGCAGGTTTCAGAATGGTTCCTAATTCTCCAGTTAGAAAAGGATCTTTTGTAGGCAAAAATGCAGTTTTAATGCCATGCTATGTGAATATAGGAGCATACATTGATGAGGGAACAATGATAGATACTTTTGCAAGAGCTGGTAGCTGTTCTCAAATTGGAAAGAATTGTCATATCTCTGCAGGTAGCGGAGTTGGAGGAGTTTTAGAGCCTGCACAAGCATTACCAACAATCATTGAGGACAATGTTTTTTTAGGAGCAATGTCTGAAGTTGTAGAGGGAGTGATAGTAGGCCAAGGTTCAGTTTTAAGTATGGGAATGTATATTGGACAATCAACAAAAATCGTTAACAGGAAAACAGGCGAAATAAGCTACGGTAAAATTCCACCATATTCTGTTGTTGTACCAGGGTCTCTACCAGATAAAAATAATCCAACTGCTCCATCATTATATTGCGCAGTAATAATCAAACAAGTGGACGAAAAAACAAGATCAAAAACTTCAATAAATGATCTTTTAAGAGAATAGATTAATGAAAACATTTAATGAACTAAAATTAGCTAAAGAGCTAATTAAATTTCCATCAGTTACTCCAATTGATGCTGGGATTATGAGATATTTAGAAAAAAAATTAAAAATACTTGGTTTTAAAACTAAAATTCTTGAATTTAATGAAAAAAATTCAAAAACAGTAAAAAATATTTATGCAAGAATTGGTACTAAAAATCCAAATTTTTGTTATGCAGGTCACTTAGATGTTGTGCCTGCTGGAAATTTAAAAGATTGGACAGTGAATCCATTTAAACCATCAGTTAAAAATGGTCATTTAATTGGAAGAGGCGCAAATGATATGAAAAGCTCTGTTGCAGCATTTGTAGCGGGGGCAAGCAATTTTATTAAAAAGAACAAAAATTTTAATGGTTCCATTAGTCTTTTAATTACAGGTGATGAGGAAGGAGTTGCAATTAACGGAACTAAAAAAGTTGTAGAATATTTAAAAAAAAGAAAAGAAAAAATAGATTTTTGTTTAGTGGGTGAACCAACTAATCCAAATAAACTTGGGGAGATGATTAAAATAGGCCGAAGAGGTAGTATTACTGGAAAGTTATCTGTAATTGGAATTCAAGGTCATGTAGCTTACCCTCAAAGAGCCAATAATCCATCAACAGCACTTATTCAGATTTTGAAAGAATTTAAAGAAATTAGATTTGACAATGGAACAAAAGACTTTCAACCAACAAATTTGGAAGTCACTCAAATAAATATTAACAATTCTGCTGACAATGTAATTCCTGGATTAGCAACCGCAAATTTTAATATTAGATTTAATAATAAACATTCATCTTTATCTTTAAAAAAAAAATTAAACAAAATTATAAAAAGAATTTGTATAAAAAATAAATCTAAATATACGATTAAATATTCTATTTCAGGTGAAGCTTTTATAACTAAGCCAAATAAAACAACTTTTATGATACAAAATACAATAAAAAAAATTACAAAAGTAAAACCGAAATTTTCAACAACTGGAGGCACTTCTGATGCAAGATTTATTAGAAAAATTTCACCTTGCTTAGAATTTGGTTTAGTAGGAAAAACTATGCATAAAATAGATGAAGCAGTTGCGTTGTCAGATTTAAGAAAGCTAACTCTAATATATTCAAGTATATTGGAAAATTATTTTAAGTGAAAACTGGTTTAATAATTTCAGATACTTATAAAAATCATAACACTGGGGATGGGCATCCTGAAAAAATAGATCGTGTTACTGCTGTAATTGATAACTTTAAAAAGTTAGATAATAAAAATCTAGTATGGCAAAAACCTAGTAAATATGATGAATCACTTTTAGTTACAACTCATTCGACTGATTACGTAAAAATGGTAAATAACTCTTTTCCTAAAAATGGATTTAATTTTCTTGATGGAGATACGATTGTCTCCCCAGGAAGTAAAGATGCTACAAAAGATGCTGTTGGATCGATTATTACTGCAATTGATGGTGTAGAGAAAAAAAAATTTAAGAACGCATTTTGTTGTGTAAGACCTCCTGGACACCATGCAGAAAAAGAAAAAGCAATGGGTTTCTGTATTTATAATAATGTAGCCGTTGGAGCTAATTATTTAATAAATAAATATAAATATAAAAAAATAGCAATCATTGATTTTGATGTACATCATGGGAACGGAACTCAAGACATATTTTATGATAATAAAAATGTTTTGTATGTATCAACGCACCAGTATCCTTTTTACCCAGGATCTGGTTCAGAAAAAGAAGCTGGAAAATATAACAATGTTTTAAATATTCCTTTAAAAGCTGGAACAACAGGAAATGAATATCTCAACGCTTATGAGAGTGTTTTAAATAAAATACAAGAGTTTAGGCCAGAATATATACTATTCTCAGCTGGTTTTGATGCCCACAATGATGATCCACTCGCACAACTTAAATTGAATTCAGAAGACTTTTACCTAATAACGAAAAGAACTTTAGAAATCTCAAAATCATTTTGTAATGGAAATGTTGTATCTATTCTTGAGGGTGGGTATGACTTGCAAGCTTTACAAAAAAGTACGCAAAGACATGTGGATGCACTTATA
>CACKTH010000022.1 GCA_902603045.1 uncultured Pelagibacteraceae bacterium
ATACTATATAGATTATCGAAATAGAAGACCTGAATATTTAGATAAATTTGTTGAAAATCTTATCGATTGGGAATTTGTTCAGTCTCTATTAATTTAAGTAATTAAAGAAAGGAAAAACTATGAATTTTGTTGGAACAACAACTTATGAAGGAACTAAAAAAGATGCAGATGAATTATACAATATGTTTAAAGATGATCTTGCAAAATGCACTTCATCATTTGAATGGGCACACATTCGTGAAGGTAAAATGATTTTTATTGCAAATGTCACTGATGAAGAAAAATTTTATGCCTTATTTGAAGATCAAAGATCTAAAGACTGGAACGCAAAGTTTAATGCTAAAGATGAAGCTTGGAAACTTGAAAAAATAATGTAACTAAAACCATAACGATAACTTTTTGAAATAAAAAAGTTTAAAGTGGTATTGGTCCAGAAACCACCTAAAATTTAGAAAATAAAATAAAAAATAGTTTATATGACGACCTCTAACAAAAAATTAAATCCTAAGATACCTGATGCTTCTGATATAAGCAAACCATGGGATAAAGATAATCAGGCTTGGTGGGACTGGTATGTTAGTCTTGCAGATAATGATATTAAAGAAGATGAAATTATTAATGCCGATCCTTTGCCAGAAATTGAAATACCAAGTGATGATGAAGTTATCTCACAATTAGCAAAGCCCTACCAGTTAACGAACGAACAAATCGATTTTTTTAAAAAAAATGGTTTTATAAAACTAAAGAAGGTTTTTTCATCTGGAGCTGTGTTAAAACTTAGAGCCGAATTAATTAATCTATTAAAGAAAGAGTTTAAGGTTGATCCAGATAAAGGAGCACATGACCGTTTCCTTAGTCTTGAAATGATTTGGCCTGACAACGCACTCCTTCGTGCTTACGTGTTATCGCCACGTCTAGGGCAAATTTCAGCAGATCTTCTTGGGGTACCAGCAGTTAGACTTTACCATGACAATGTACTAGCTAAACAAGCTGGTTGTGGTCGTACGCCATGGCACTTCGACGATCATCATTTTCCTCTAGATACTAACGATGTAGTTACAGCTTGGGTACCAGCTCAACCAACCCCTCTTGAGATGGGACCACTCTCTTTTGCGTATCCACTAAGTGTGCACGAATTAGTTAAATCTGTTGAGTTTGAAAAGATTGGTACTGGATACGACCGTGGGGTCTCAAACATTTTTTCAAAAAATAATGTAATGATAAATGAAACTCCTTTTGAACTGGGTGAAGTTAGCTTTCACCATAATTTGAATTTTCATACAGCTTCACGTAATCGAACCAATCGTAGCAGAGTTGCTCTAGCCAATACTTATTACCGCGATGGAGCGAGGGTAGTTAATTCACCTACAATGGTTTCGGGTGACTGGCAGAAATTTATGCCTAATGTTAAACCAGGGGACTTAGCTGCTAGCCCGCTAAATCCAATTTGTTGGCCAATTAAAGATAAATCATGAAAAATATAAATAATCAAAATGGGCTAAATTCGATCTGGACTGACAGTCTTACTCGCAATCTTCATCCTGATAGTAATGCTTTAGTTGATCATTTAAGAACTGTGCATCAAGAACATGCTGGATTTACCGAAGCATGCGCAAGTTCTTGTCGAGATGAAGCTGGACGTAATAGTTATGAATGGCTAGCTGAAATTGTTCCTCATAATGAAAGTTTAAATATATTAGATCTTGCTTGTGGGTCAGGACCATTATTAAAAATTTTATTTGATCGAAATAAAAATTTGAATTTAAAAGGTATAGATATGTGTCCTGAAGAATTAAATTTAGCTAAGAAACTTCTTATAAACAGTAAAGTTAATCTTATTGAATCAAAAGCACAAAATTTGTCAGCAATTAATGATAACTCTATTGATATAGTTCTATGTCATTGGGCTTTAACATTAATGGACCCCATAAGTCCTGTATTGGATGAAGTAAAACGAGTTTTAAATAACAAAGGTCAGTTTGCAGCTTTGATTGATGGACCAATGAATATAGCTCCGAGGTATAAAGAAGTACACGATTTAATTTATAGCTACGTACAAGAAGAAATACCTAGTTATGGAGAGATTGATTTGGGTGACCCAAGGATAAGAGGATCTAAAAGCCTAAGTGATCTTGCAAATAAAACATTTCCTGGAGCTAATGTGACTATAGAAACAAATGTTGTATCTATGAATGGGCCTGTTACACAAGTGGCTGAAATTGCAGCAGGATTTTTTTATGCTACTTTTGTCTTAAAACCAAAAAAAAGAGAATCAATGATTGCAGATCTATCTAACATCCTAACAATATCCAAAGAAAGTACTTATGCTGAAAGAAAAGGACGATTTTCAATGCCAATTAGTCGTCTTTTAGTTATACCTAACATAAAATGAAAAAACTTTTAGGGATTGTGGTTCTGGATGTTGGATTTTATAGGACAACTAGTGTCCAGACTAGAGACTTTCGAGATATAACAAAGTTTTAGTAGTTATGACGCCAGAAAACTCGCAGAAACTCTGGAAAATTATTCAGGAAGCTGGCGATTATTTAAATGGTCAACTTCCTGATCATCCAAATCATCCAAAAGGAAGAAATCCATATGCTCATGTAGCAATATGTGTAAAAAACAAATTTAATTCTTCTTATAAAGATATTTCTGATGAGAAATTTGATGAAGTAATCAACTATATTAAATTTTTAAAAGAAAATCCTAGTTAATTAGATATAGTTTTTAGAAATTCATTTACTTCACTACTTTTAGTATTCCAAGCTGTAACAAGTCTAACTGTCTTGCCGCCTAATTCCTCATTGCTCATCATATATTCTTCTGTATTTAAATGCTCAACCATCTTTTTTGGCAGTTTAACAAAAACTTCATTTGCCTCAGTTGGGTATTCAAGTTTAACTTGATTACTAGAAACTAAACCATCGCTTAATTTTTTTGCCATTAGATTTGCATGTCTTGCATTTTTTAACCAAACATCATTTGAGATATATCCATCTAATTGTGCGGAAACAAAACGCATTTTAGATAATAGATGACCGGATCTTTTTAATAAAAAGGGTAAATTGCCAACTAATTCCTTATTAAATATTATAATTGCTTCAGCTGCTATACATCCGTTCTTTGTTGCTCCAAAAGATAATATGTCAATCCCTGATTTCCATGTCATTTCTGCAGGAGTAACATCTAGTGAAACAAGTGCATTAGCAAATCTAGCACCATCCATATGTAATTTTAATTTTTTTTTATGTGCAATTTCTGAAATATTTCTAATTTGATCTAAAGTATAAACTTCACCAGTTTCTGTTGCTTGAGTTATACTAACAATTGATGGTTGAGTGTGATGCACAATTCCAAATCCTCCTATATTATCATTTAGCTCATCAACTGTTATTTTGCCGTCTTTACCATTCAATGGAACAAGTTTTGCACCACCTGTATAAAATTCAGGGGCTCCACACTCATCAACATTGATATGAGAAAATTTGTGGCAATAAATATTTCCAAACGATGGAGATATAGCAGAAAGTGCTAAAGCATTTGATGCGGTCCCTGATGCTGTAGGATAAACAATTACATCCTTTTCAAAAATTTTTGAAAATTTTTCTTGTAATACTCCTGAAATTTCATCATTGCCATACGGAGGGGCAATACCATCGTTTGCTTTGATAATTGCATCCAAAACCTCTGGACAAGCACCAGTTATATTATCTGAAGCAAATTTTACTCTTTTTCGTTTTGTATTTATTTTTGCATTCATTTTATTGTTTTGGAAAATAATCTTTCAAAGTACCTTCTCTATAAACATCAGCTGTGCAACAATGAAGTCCTCCACCAAAAGCATATGCATCTCTTAATTCAACAGGGATAACTTCCATACCTAGTTTGTCGAGCTGTTCTGCTTGATATTTTTCACTTTTTTCAACGCATACTGTTTTAGGATCAAGTACTAAAACATTCATCGATAGCCATACTGAGGAGTAACAAAGTTGTGGTGGAGTATTGTGAGCTGGTTGTGCTGCATCAATAATTTCCCATCCATTATCTTCAAATAATTTTCTTTGTTCTTTAGGAAGTCTTCGTTGCGGATTATTAATAATTAAGCCCTCTTTAATTGGGGTGAAAGTTGCATCAATATGAATTGGATAAGGATCCCCAGGGAAATTTACAGCATGAACCCTATGATCCTTAAAATGTCTTTTTATCCAATCGATACCTTTTAGATTAGTTGTAAAACCATGTTGTACAACCAAATCTTTTCCAAATCTTAAAATATCTGCTGCATCAAATAATGGTTCTTCCTCAGTTGTGACAAAGTATTTATTTTCTGTCCATTCAAGTCTTTTGGTTACACCAATTTTATCAGATAAATAATCTTTTCTATAATCTGCATCAGTTAATCTAGGCTTTGGTGCTGATTCATGTCTCATATTTGGATCTTTATTATAATACTCTTTTAATAAAGGTCTGTAACATAGGTACTCAAACCATCTACACCTATAGCTCATTGTAGCTTCTAATATTTCATTTCCCACAGTTAATAAAACATCTCTAGGTGGCATGCATCCAAACATAGTTTCGGCTTGCCAGTCAGGAGTAGATGTTGGTTGATTAAAATCTAAAGGTGTAGGTCTATCAACTTTTATACCCTTTTTTTCAAGCAAATTTGAGAAGTTATCTAATAGTTCATTTGCTTTATCGACAGTGTCTTTAGTTCTTGGACCATAAGTTCCTCGCATATCAGAGTCTTCTGGAACTTTAGCATCTAAAGCAGGTTCGGGTGCTGGAATACAAGTGCCATCTGCTCTTCCAACAATTACATGTTTTAATGGATCCCATTCATTCCAACTATTAACAATCTTATTATTTTGACTCATACAATATTAGTTTAATCCAATAAACCTTCTATTGGATTGCATTATCATACTATAATAAAATATTGCTAAAAAAATAAAGAAACCTCCAATAATTGTGTTCGTTGAGGGAATTTCATTTATTCCAAGCCATGGAAGCCAGACCCAAAATATACCTCCTATAACTTCAGTCAAAGATAGCAAAGTCAAATCGGCTGCCGGAATGTGCTTAGATCCAATTGAATAAAGAATTAAACCCATGCAAACAAGAGTCCCATGAGTTGCAAATAATGCTTCATTTTTATTTGAAGATAAGAAATTTGCATCATTATTTAAAAGCATGACTGTTGAAAATAAAAAACAAAATAAGCCAGCAATAGCAACAGTTGTAAACGTAGGAGTTTGTTTTCTCCATCTCAGACTGACTGAGAATATTGAAAAACCTAATGCTGATACTAGTCCAAATATTAAACCCATTAAAGAATTTTCTCCAGTATTATCGTAAGCCATTACTATAATACCGAATGCTGCAACTAAAATTGATATCCAAACTGTAATTGAAATTTTTTCTTTCAAAAAAAGAAATCCAAGTAATGCAGTTATAAAAGGCATTGCAGCCAAGCATAATAGAGTTACTGCAGCTGTAGTATTAGTAATCGACCAGATGAATGTTATCATTGCTGTTCCTAAACCAACACCACCTATAATTCCAGATATTCCAATTTTTAAATAATTTTTATAAAAAGAAAATCCCTCTTCCAAGAATAAGTAGACATTTAGCAATAAAAAAATAACAATACCTCTAGCAAACAAGTATTGCCAGGGAACAGTTTCGGGTTGATCTATATGTCTTACAACATATGGTCCAAATGACCAAAGTATGCCAGCAAATAAAACAATTGGAATAGCTATTTTAGGATTTTTTAAATCAGGCATAAAATAATTTATTTTTTATAAATTTTTAGTGATATTATTAAATAAATATGGATTTAGATATAATAAAAATTGCATCCGACACGACTAATAATAAAATATTGAAAGATTACACTCATAGATCGAAATATAAAAATAAAACTTGTGGTGATATAATTGAAATGAGAGTTAATATTAAGAAGAACATAATACAAGATATTGGGTATCAGACAAAGTCCTGTGTTTACTGTCAAGCTTCTGCAAGCTTAATATCTCATAAACTTATCAAAAAAAGTAAAAATAAAGTTAATTATTTATTAAAAAATCTTATCGATTATTTTGAAAATGAAATTAAACCTTTGCCAAAAAATCTAAATAAATTTAATAAATTGTTTAATAAAAAAAATATATCTAGAAAAAACTGTGTATTAATGCCATTAATTGCACTTAAAAAACTCCATATTAATGAATAATTTAGATATTAAAAAACCTCTTATCGCTGCAATATTTTCTACTTTGACAATTGGGGTTTTGTCATTGCTTACTTATAAAACACCTTATGGATTATTTTTGATTGCTTCCTTTGGTTCTACAATGGTTTTACTTTATGGGTATCCAGAAAGTCCTTTTGCAAAACCTAAAAACATATTTTTTGGTCATTTTTTAACCGCGCTTGTTGGAGTGATATTTGTGAATTTTGTTCCACTTCCAATATATATTATTATACCTGTTGCTGTTGGAATAGGTGTCGGATTAATGATTATTCTTAATGTAACCCATCCTCCTGCAGGAGGAAATCCGATAATTGTGATCATGGGATCAGTTTCATTTGAATATTTAATATCCCCAGTTATAAGTGGGTCAATTATTGTTATAGTTTTCGGCATAATCCTGAACAAATTTATTGCTAAAAGGAATTACCCAAAATAAACACTATTTGTTTGCTAGTCCTATTTAACTTGTGCTAGTCTTTTCAAATAATAATTAATAATTCAGCTTTAAGAAGCTAGTAATAGGAGTAGAAATGAAAGTACTTTGTGTATTGTATGACGATCCAAAAGGAGGAATGCCTAAATCTTATCCTCTATCAGATTTACCAAAATTAGAGAAATATCCAGATGGAATGACATTGCCATCGCCTAAAGGAAGAGATTTTACACCAGGTCAATTACTTGGTTGTGTTTCAGGTGAACTTGGTTTGAGAAAGTTTTTAGAGAGTAATGGACACGAGTTGGTTGTTACTAACAGTAAAGATGGAGATGGATGTGAAGCAGATAAACATATTGTTGATGCTGACATTGTTATCTCACAACCATTTTTCCCTTATTATTTAACTAAAGAAAGAATCGCTAAAGCTAAAAACCTTAAGATGGCAATTACAGCAGGAATAGGTTCTGATCACGTTGATTTACAAGCAGCAATGGATAATAAAATTGATGTTGTTGAAGTCACTTTCTGTAATTCAAGATCAGTTGCTGAACACATAGTAATGATGATTGTTTCAATGGTTAGAGATTATCACAATCAACATAGAATAGTTAATGAAGGTGGATGGAATATTGCAGATGCTGTTCAGAGAAGTTATGACGTTGAAGGAATGCATATAGGAACCGTTGCTGCTGGAAGAATCGGATTAGATGCACTTAGAAAAATGAAACCATTTGATGTTCATTTGCACTATTTTGACAGACATAAGTTACCTGACAGTGTTGAAAAAGAACTAAACTTAACTTTTCATGAATCTGTAGAGTCTATGGTAAAAGTTTGCGATGTTGTTACAATCAATTGTCCACTTCATCCAGAAACCGAAAATTTATTTGATGATGAAATGATAAGTAAAATGAAAAAAGGAGCATACATAGTTAACACTGCAAGAGGTAAAATTTGTAATAAAGATGCAATAGCTAAAGCCCTAAAAAGTGGACAACTAAGTGGTTACGCAGGTGATGTATGGTTTCCACAGCCTGCTCCTAATGATCACGTATGGAGAACAATGCCAAATCATGGAATGACACCACACACTTCTGGTACATCTTTATCTGCTCAAGCAAGATATGCAGATGGTGTTAGAGAAATATTAGAATGTTTCTTTGAAGGAAACGAAATTAGAAATCAATATTTGATAGTAAAAGATGGCCAATTAGCAGGCATGGGTGCACATTCTTACAGCAAAGGGTCTGCAACCAGTGGATCGGAAGAAGCTGCTAAATATCAAAAAAAATAAAATAGATTTATTAAAGGTATGCTACTTAAATAAGTAGCTACCTTTAATACCATAGATTTAAACACTCATTATTATATATTTTGAATATGAGGTTATTTTACTATTTTTTATTATTATTTCTTATCTCGACATCATTCTCTCATTCAAAAGATAAAGCATATTTTGCAGGAGGTTGTTTCTGGTGCATGGAGGAATCCTTTGAAATGTTAGAAGGTGTAGAAGAAGTTATATCAGGTTACTCAGGAGGGATCACTGCTAATCCAACATATAGGGAAGTCACTTACGGAGATACGGGTCATTTTGAGGTTGTTGAAATAATTTATGACAAAGAGAAAATATCCTATAAAGAACTCTTGAAAAACTTCTGGCTTAATATTGATCCATTTGATGCTTACGGCCAGTTTTAGCTGATAAAACAAAAAATATAATTAAAGATGAAAATATAAATGGCACTCAAGTTAGATTACAAAAAGTTCAAGATTTATCTCCAAAAGACCTAAGAAAACTTGTTGATGCAGGTAAAAAAGAATTAGGTGACGGAATAGTAGTTGTATTTGCAAACAAAAATGAGAAAGTTGGTCTTGCTGTAGGTGTAACAGAAAATTTAACAAACAAATACGATGCGGTTAAATTTGCAAAACTAGGATCTGAAATTATAGGTGGAAAAGGTGGTGGAGGTCGTAAAGACTTTGCACAAGCTGGGGGTCAAGATTCAAATCAAATCGATGAAGCTTTAGAAAAACTAAAAGCGTTAATTTAATTTTTGTTTTAAACTCCCATCAATTACATCTAAAAACTGGTTAGTTGTTAAATATTTTGTTGAAGGACCAATTAGAATAGCTAAATCTTTAGTCATTGAACCTGATTCAACTGTCTCAACACATACTTCTTCGAGTGTTTTGGCAAATTTAATTAATTCATTATTACCATCTAACTTTCCTCTGTGCGCTAAACCCCTTGTCCAAGCAAATATAGATGCAATTGGATTGGTTGATGTTTCTTTACCTTGCTGATGCATTCTAAAATGTCGAGTTACAGTTCCATGAGCCGCTTCTGCTTCCATTGTTCTACCATCAGGCGCCAATAAAACGCTAGTCATTAAACCTAATGAACCATAACCTTGAGCAATAGTATCTGACTGAACATCACCATCATAATTTTTACAAGCCCAGATATATTTACCATGCCACTTCATTGCACAAGCTACCATATCATCGATTAACCTATGTTCATAAGTTATATTATTTTTTTCAAATTCTGATTTAAAATCTTTTTCAAAAACATTTTGAAATATATCTTTAAATCTACCATCATATTTTTTTAGTATGGTATTCTTAGTTGATAAATATACAGGCCATTTTTTTATTAGGCCATAATTAAAACATGATCTTGCAAAGTCCTCTATTGATTTATCTAAATTATACATTGAAAGAGCAATACCTGGCCCTGGGAAATCAAATACTTCATATTTCTTTTCATTACTTCCATCTTCTGATGTCCATCTAACTTCTAATTTACCTTTTCCTGGAACTAAAAAATCTGTAGCTCTGTATTGATCACCAAAAGCATGCCTTCCAATAATTAATGGATCTGTCCAAGATGGGACAAGTTTAGGAATATTTTTACAAATTATTGGTTCTCTAAATACTGTTCCTCCAATAATATTTCTTATTGTTCCATTTGGTGATCTCCACATTTTCTTTAATTTAAATTCTTCAACTCTCGCCTCGTCAGGAGTAATAGTTGCGCATTTGATACCTACTTTATTCTTTTTAATTGCATTAGCACAGTCGATGGTAATTTTGTCATCTGTATCATCCCTGCTTTTCATTCCTAGATCGTAATATTCAATGCCTAAATCTAAATAAGGTAGAATTAATTTATTTTTTATAAATTCCCAAATTACTCTTGTCATTTCATCGCCGTCAAGCTCGACAATGGGATTTTTTACCTTAATTTTGCTCATTTTTTGATGTATCTTAATAATTGAATTTATACTTTTTATATACATATTAATCCAGAATTATCAATTGAACGATTATGATAGACAAAATTTTTCCAAAGATTCATAACGAAGGCTATAAATTTATAGTAATTTTCGTAGTAGCAACGATCATTCTATATTTCATCCATGGTTTTTTAGGTTTCATAGGTTTGGTCTTAAGTATTTGGTGTTATTATTTTTTTAGAGATCCAGAGAGAATTCCAATAAATGATGAGAACTATTTAACCAGTCCTGCTGACGGATTGGTTTTGCAAGTTTTAGATACAAACGGACCAAAAGAATTGGGACTTGAAAATAAAAAATTTAAGAAAGTAAGTATATTTATGAATGTATTTGACTGTCATGTGAATAGATCTCCATGTTCAGGAAAAATTGAAGAAATTTTATACAAACCTGGAAAATTCATTAACGCATCTCTTGATAAAGCTAGCGAAGACAATGAAAGAAATTATTATAAAATTAAAAATTCTCATGGAGAAGACATAATTGTAGTTCAAATCGCAGGACTGGTTGCAAGGAGAATAGTAACAGATACCTCAATTGAAGAAAATGTTGATCAAGGATCTAGAATAGGAATGATTAGATTTGGAAGTAGAGCAGATTTATATTTTGAAAACTATGAACCATTAGTAAAAGTTAATCAAAGAGCAGTTGCTGGAGAAACATTGATAGCTAAAAGATAAATGGAAAATCCAAAAAAAAATATAAGATTAGTATCAAATAAAAATTCAAGAGTTATTTTGCCGAATATTATGACACTTGTTGGAGTATGTATTGGCTTAACGTCAATTAAATTTGCATTTGATGGAAGATTTGAATTATCAGTTATTGCAGTTTTAATTGCTGCAATCATTGATGGTTTAGATGGAAGAATTGCAAGATTAATTAAAGCCACATCAAAAGTTGGAAAAGAATTAGATTCATTAACGGATGTAATTAGTTTTGGAGTTGCGCCAGCATTCATAATGTATTTTTGGGCGCTAGATAATATCGGCAGATTTGGTTGGTTAATATCTTTAATATATGTGGTTTGTGTTGCCTTAAGACTTGCAAGATTTAATGTTTCAACAGGAGGTGAACCTTCATGGAGAGATAATTTTTTTGAAGGCATTCCATCACCAGCAGGCGGAGTATTAGTATTAATGCCATTAATTTATAGCTTTAGCGAAGTTCAGTTTATAACTATTAACAAAAATATTATTGTTCCATCTTTATTCATTGTTATTTCTGTACTTTTGATAAGTAAAATTCCTACATATTCTTTGAAAAGAATCGTTGTTCCAAGAAGTACTTCTATATTTCTTTTATTTGGAATAATTTTATATTTTGGTTTGTTGCTAATTTATACCTTTAATACAATTATAATTTCGGGAATTATTTATTTATTAATGATTCCAGCAAGTTCAATTCATTACTTATTTTTAAAAAAACAAAATAAAGAAAAAGATGATGGCGTTGATCATCACGAAGATATTTTGTAATGAAAGAGAATGTAATTATTTCTCTAGCAGATTCTAATTACTTTGAATTACTAAATGAATTAATAGACTCTATTAAACAATTCAATCACAGTGAAAAGGTTGCTATTTGTATACTTGATGCGGGTTTAACAGAGGAACAAACTGCTCTTCTAAAAAACAAAGTAGACGAGATCAAAAAAGCTGAATGGGATATTGAGGTTCCACAATCTAAAGTTAAAGGTAAAGAATGGCTAAAAAGTCAGGTATCAAGAGCATTTCTCCCAAAATATTTTCCTAACTATAAAAAATATCTGTGGATTGATTGTGATGCTTGGGTTCAAGATTGGAGTTCAATAGACTTATATTTTAAGGCTTGTGATAATGGTAAATTAGGTATTACGCAGACAATGACACCTGGATATAGAATATTAAGTAACGTTAATTGGTTGTTTGGAAAATTAGCAATTATAAAATCTCAAAATTTTAAACATGCTATTAAATCTAAAATTGATATTAATAAAGCAAGAAAGTTAGCATTTGCTCCGCATATTAATATTGGTGTTTTCTCATTAGAAAAAAACTCTAGCTGTTGGAATGTTTGGCAAAAAAATTTAAAAACTACTCTTAGTCATGGCCAAATATTTGGTTCAGAGCAACTAGCAATAAATATATGCGTATATATTGATAACGTAGATGTTGAATTCCTTCCTCATAATTGCAATTGGTTAGCTAGTAACTTACTTCCAAAGTTTGACGAAAAGAATAAAATTTTTGTGGAACCTTTTTTACCAAATCATAAAATTGGAATTATACATTTGGCTGGTGGGATTAAAGTAAATGATAAAGATATGAGAAACGAAAAAAATCTATATATAGAATTAAATACTTTGGAAAATAATAAAATCTCAAAATCTTTAAGGTTCAAAGCTAATTGAAAAAAAATAAAATCTCAAAAAATTGGATTAATAAGCAGAGAAGAGATATTTATGTTAGACAATCAAAAGTTGAAGGATATAGATCAAGAGCCGTTTATAAATTAAAAGAAATTAACGAAAAATTTAAATTTTTAAAAAATAATATATCAGTAATAGATCTTGGAGCTGCTCCTGGTAGCTGGTCTCAATATATATCAAGTAATTTAAAATGTAATAAGCATTTAGCAATAGATTTAAAAGAAATAGAAGAAATAAAGAACGTAAAAATTTTAAAAGGAGATTTTACAGATACTGAACAACAAAATAAAATTAATAATTATTTTGGTGGAAAAATCGACCTAATTATTTCAGATATGGCAGTCAATACAACGGGAAATAAAAATCTAGACTCTATGGTAACTGGAGAATTAGTTTTAGAAGCTTTGGATTTTGCTACCAAAATAATGAAGCCAAATGGCTATTTTATCTCAAAATTATTTATGGGAACTTCTTTTAATGAAATAATAGCATTTTCAAAAAAAAATTTTGTAAAATTTAATGTTTATAAGCCCCCCGCAAGTAGAAAAGATTCTAAAGAAAGTTTTTTAATTTGTAAAAATTTAAGATAGATACTTTCATTTTTTAAAGAATCGTTTATATAAGGACATGGACCCTATCAAAGAAGCACTTACTTTCGACGATGTAACTTTAGCACCAAATTATTCTGAAATTTTACCTTCAGAAGTAAAGACAGAAGTTAAATTATCAAAACACTTAAATATTTCTATACCCCTTCTCACTTCAGCAATGGATACTGTAACAGAGTCTAATATGGCAATTTCAATAGGCAAAAGGGGCGGAATAGGTGTTATTCATAGAAATTTATCAATAAATGATCAGATAAAAGAAATAAGAAAAGTAAAATCAAAAAAAATGTTAGTTGGTGCAGCAGTTGGTGCAAGTATAAACGAACACATCAGAGCTCAAAAGGTTTTAAAAGAAAATATTGATTTAATTGTTGTTGATACAGCTCATGGTCACACAAAAAAAGTAGCCGAAATAATAAAAAAAATTAAAAAAATGAAACCGACTAAAACAGCTTTATGTGCAGGAAATATTGCTACAGCAGAAGCGGCTAAATTTCTGATTAAGCAAGGAGTAGATATTATAAAAGTTGGAATTGGACCGGGATCTATATGCACTACAAGATTAGTTGCGGGAATAGGAGTTCCACAGTTAAGTGCAATTTTAGATGTAAAAAAGGGTATGGGCAAAAGTAAAACAACATTAATAGCTGATGGAGGTATCAAATTTTCTGGGGATATTGCAAAAGCACTTGCAGCAGGGGCAGATGCGGTGATGATTGGATCATTATTTGCAGGAACAGATCAGGCTCCAGGTAGAATTATAAAAAGAGGTGGTAAATTATTTAAAAGTTTTAGGGGAATGGGATCTATTGGAGCAATGAATAAAGGATCAGCAGATAGATATTTTCAATCAAAACAAAAAGATACTTCAAAATATGTAGCAGAAGGTGTCGAAGGTTTTGTCAAATACAAAGGCACGGTTGAAAAAATCATCTACCAACTAGTAGGGGGTTTAAAATCATCAATGGGTTACTTAGGTGCAAAAAGAATTAAAGATCTTAGAAAAAAACCAAAATTTGTCAAAATTACTAAAGCTGGTTTTTATGAAAGTATGGTACATAACATAGACGAAATAAAAAGAT
>CACKTH010000023.1 GCA_902603045.1 uncultured Pelagibacteraceae bacterium
ACTTATTTTAGGGAGAGAATTAATTACAGCTCCAGAATTATTAATTTGCTACAATCCAACATGGGGGCTCGATGTGGGTGCAATCAATTATATTCATGAAACACTTATAAAAATTAATGATCAAGAAAAATCAACGATTTTAATTTCTACAGATACGCAGGAGTTATTAAAACTCAGTGATAGAATTGCAGTTATTTACAAAGGCAAGCTTTCAAAAATAATGCCTTCAGAGGAAGTCACCCCAGAAAAATTAGGAGTTCTAATGGGAGGAGGTTCCATTGATTAAAATTGAAAAAAGAAATGATGTGCCAATGGCACTATATTTTTTTACTCCTTTTATTGCAATCATACTTACAATTTTAGGTGGTGGTATAATTTTTTATATTTTAGGATTTAATCCAATAGAAGCACTTAAGTTTTACTTTATAACTCCAATTTCAAATTTATATGGTTTCAGTGAATTGCTACTCAAAGCAACTCCCCTTTGCTTAATTGCTATTGGTTTATCATTTTGTTTTAAAAGTAATAATTGGAATATTGGTGCAGAAGGACAATTAACTTTTGGTGCGATTGTAGGAGGAGGAGTTGCTCTTTTATTTTATAATCAAGAAGGTTTTTATATACTGCCTTTAGTTATACTTGCTGGAGCAATCGGGGGAATGTTCTTTGCACTTATCCCAGCAATCCTTAAAACATATTTTAATACAAATGAAATTTTAGTTAGTCTGATGTTAGTATATGTTTCAAAGCTACTTTTGGATTACTTAGTTGTTGGACCATGGAGTAATCCAGAAGGTTTTAATTTTCCTGAAACAAGACAATTTAGTGACTCTTCTAGAATGCCATTATTGTTTGAGGGTTTGAGAATTCATGCTGGTATTTTTTTAGCTCTTGCAGCAGTTATGATGAGTTGGTTTGTTCTTTATAAAACTTATTTAGGCTTCCAAATAAAAGTGTCTGGTCTAAGTTTAAAAACTGCAAAGTATGCTGGGTTTAAAGGAAAAACAATGATTTTGGTTGTTTTTATGATTAGTGGTGCTTGTGCAGGATTAGCTGGAGTTGGTGAAATTACTGGACCTATTGGACAACTGCATAGAATGATATCCCCCGATTACGGTTTTACAGCAATTATTGTTGCTTTTTTAGGTCGTCTTAATCCTTTTGGAATAATTTTTGCATCTTTGGTTGTTGCATTGACATACCTTGGCGCTGAAACAGCTCAAATTTTTTTACAAATACCTAAATATACTGGCCAGGTCTTTCAGGGAATGATCTTATTTTTTTTACTTGCATCTGATTATTTGCTTTTTTTCAAAGTTAAAATTTTAAATTTAAAAAAAAATGAGCTTAGACATTAGTTTTATTGGAATTCTGATAGGATCAATAATGGCTTCATCGGTGCCATTAATACTCGCGGCGTCTGGTGAATTAATTACTGAAAGATCGGGTGTTTTAAATTTAGGTGTCGAAGGAATGATGATAATCGGAGCAATATCAGGTTTTGCTTTAATGGTAATATCAGACAACCTTTTTATAGCAATCATAGGCTCTATGTTATCTGGAGTTATAATTTCACTAATCTTTGGATTTTTAACACAATCTCTGCTTACAAACCATGTTGCAACAGGTCTGGCATTAACTATTTTTGGCATTGGTTTATCCGCAATGTTAGGAAAAAATTATGTTGGTATCCCTGGAAAAGAATTTCCAGTGTTATTTTCAGGTTTAAAAGAAAGTATTCCGTTTTTTGGTCCAATATTATTTGGACACTCTGTAGTTTTATATTTTGCTTTTGCTTTACCATTTTTAACTAATTATTTTTTGAAAAAAACTAAATTAGGTCTAGTTGTTAGAGCTGTTGGCGATTCGCCTGTTTCAGCATCCAATCAAGGTATTAATGTTATTCTTGTCAGATACTCTTGTATTCTTTATGGAGGAGCCATGTGTGGGCTAGCAGGTGCATATCTATCCTTAATATACACTCCACAGTGGATTGAAAATATGACAGCTGGAAGAGGATGGATAGCTTTGGCTTTGGTTGTATTTGCAACCTGGAGTCCTATAAAAGTTTTAATTGGTGCTTTAATTTTCGGTGGAATTACAATTCTACAATTACATATGCAAGCAATTGGGTTTAGAATACCAGTTCAATTTTTAAGTGCATTACCTTATCTGATGACAATAATAGTTTTAGTTGTAATCTCTCGTGACAGTAGAAAAATAAAACTGAATACCCCAACATCCTTAGGAAGAATATTCTATAAGGAAAAGTAATGTTAGCTATTCGAAAATAAATATTTTTTTTTTTTTTAATTCTGGTTTACTAAATTACCAAAAATAAAAATTATAGGGGAAATTCAAAATGTATAAATACTTTTTAAGATATCTAATTTCTGCATTTTTTTTACTCGGTTTAGGTACGAGTGCTAACGCAGAATTTAAAGTTGGTTTTGTTTACGTTGGTCCAACAGGTGACCATGGATGGACATATCAACATCATGAAGGAAGAAATGCTGTTGAGGCTGCAGGAATAAAAACAACATTTGTTGAAAGCGTTCCAGAGGGCGCTGATGCAGAAAGAGTAATAAGACAATTAGCTCAATCAGGTCATGATTTAATATTTACAACTAGTTTTGGATATATGGATCCAACCAATAAAGTTGCAAAAGACTTCCCAAATGTAAAGTTTGAGCATGCTACTGGATATAAAAGAGAGCATTCTAATGTGTCTACTTACTCTGCAAGATTTTATGAGGGAAGAACTCTTTTAGGACACATTGCTGGTAAGATGACCAAAACAAATACAATTGGCTATATTGCTTCTTTTCCAATTCCGGAAGTAATAAGAGGTATAAATGCAATGACTCTGGCTGCACAAAAAGTTAACCCAAACATTAAAACTAAAATTGTTTGGGTATTTACATGGTATGATCCAGGTAAAGAAGCTGAAGCAGCGCAAGCTCTAATTGACCAGGGTGCAGATATTATTATGCAACATACAGATAGTACTGCTCCAGTCCAAACTGCAGAAAAAGCGGGGGTATGGTCATTTGGACAAGCAAGTGATATGCAAAGGTTTGCACCTAAATCAATCTTAACCTCAATTATAGATGATTGGGCGCCTTACTATGTTGAAAGAGCAATAGCTGCTAGAGACGGAACATGGGGTCAACAAGATACATGGCATGGATTAAAAGAAGGAATGGTTGCAATGGCACCATACAATTCAGCAATGGGTGCCGATTTGGTAAAAGAGGTGGAACAACTTCAAAAGGATCTTGCTTCAGGAAAAGCTCATTCATTTACA
This sequence comes from uncultured Pelagibacteraceae bacterium, assembly GCA_902603045.1. GTDB lineage: Bacteria > Pseudomonadota > Alphaproteobacteria > Pelagibacterales > Pelagibacteraceae > Pelagibacter. The sequence continues at coordinate 3,308 of CACKTH010000023.1, forward strand.
GGTCCAATTTATGACCAAAAAGGAAACATGCTTGTCGCCGAAGGCAAAGTTGCTGACGATGGAATGTTAGCAGGAATGAGTGTTTATGTAAAAGGTGTTGAGGGAGACATACCAAAATAATTTTTAGTTAATTAGAATAAAAAAGGCCAACAAAAAGTTGGCCTTTTTTTATGAATGTTTTTTTTTTAAGCCATTAATATCTATTTCATCATAATATTCTGAAGGTTGTACTATCCAAGGATCTCCATCAAGTAAAATTGGACAAAAATCTGGAGTAAAAGAAGAAGATTTTTTTTTCCAAAGACAAGCTGTTTTTATTTCTTGAATATATTTTTTTACCGGCGCATAATTTCTTAACCACTTAATACTCTCATTTAATGTAAGTCCAGTATCAGATAAGTCATCAACTAATAAAACATTTTTAAAGTCTTCATTTTTAGCTATTGAGCTTATGTCTCTTGCAAAAATAAGTTCGCCCTGTTTATTTTCTACAGTTTCTCCAGAATAACTTTGAATAACAACATAAGCAGTGGGCAATTTAAATATTCTTGATAGCATATCAATTATAGGTGCGGCACCCCGCATTATTCCGACTAAAACAGAAGGTTTGTAATTTTTTTCAATTGTAAGAGCTAACTTTTCAACTGCTAATTTATAATCTTCATAATTGATTATTAATTTTTCTGCCATAAAATTTGGTAACATAAAAAAAAAAAATTAAAAAGGAGAATTATGAAAGGTTACTGGATTGCAACTTACAGTGAAATTAAAGACCCTGTAAGAATGAAAAAATATGCAGATAAAGCTAAGGAAGCTGTATTAAAACATTCTGGAAAAATTTTAGCTCGGAGCGCTAATAACATTGCACTTGAAGGTAGAGAAATGGTTAGAATAGCACTTGCAGAATTCCCAGACGTGGAAACTACCAAAAAATGCTACAATTCTGAAGAATATGTTGAGGCAAGAACATATCTTAAAGACAATGTAATTAGAGAACACATGATATTTGAAGGAATGGAATAACTTAGAAAAGGGGCAAATATGAAGGCATATTGGGTGAGTTTGTATACAGAGATTTCAAACCAAGATAACCTAAAAAAATATGGTGAAAATGCAATACCAGTTATAAGAAAATTTGGTGGTACACCAGTTGTTAGAGGAGGAAAACTAAAATATTATAGTGGTGACAAAATATTAAGAACTGTCATTTGGGAATTTCCCAATTATGATAACGCCATATCTTGTCATGACTCAGAAGATTATTTAAAAGCTTGGTCTTATGCAAAACAAACTACAAAAAGACATATGTTTATCGTGGAGGGTGCTAATACTGAATAGTATCATCATCAATTGAACGCCACAAATACCAAGTGGCAACAGAGCAATATGGGGAGAATCTTTTTTGAAGTTTTTTTATAAAAGTTTCAGGTGGAAAATATTTCTTTTTATAGTTGTTTGATATTGCTCTTAATAATCCAATGTCCTGAACTGGCCAAATATTAGACCTATTATAAGTAAATAACAAAATCATCTCTGCTGACCATCTTCCTATCTGTCTTAAAGTTGATAGATATATAATGGCTTCTTCATCGCTCATTTTCAAAATTAATCTTGGATTAAAAGTTTTATCTTTGAATTTTTGAGACATTTCTAAAATACCTCTTATTTTTTGACGACTAAGACCACATTTTTTAAGTTGTGATTTTTTAAGCTTGGAAACAATTTTTGGATTAATTTTTTTTTTACATGCTAATTCAAATTTTTTGAAGACAGAGTCTGCGGCAGCAACACTTATTTGTTGTCCTATTATACTTTTGCATAAAGAATAAAAGACATCTTTTCTAGTAGTTAAATTATTATCTTTATATTTTTTAATCAATAATCTCATAATACTATCTTTTTTTGAAAGATATGTTCTAGCTTTTGTCCAATATGGCGGTGCCTTACTCATTTCTACTTACCGTTACTTGTTTATTTAAATATATTTCTCTTCGAAATATAATGATTGATGAAATTATTACCAGTGAAGCACCCATCAATGTTTTAATTGTGGGAATTTCATCCCAAATAAAATATCCAAAAGATATTGCAAATATTAATCCTAAATACTTAAGAGGTGTAACTAAAGAAACCTCGGATAATTTATATGATTGACTTAATAATAAATTAGCTGTTCCTCCCAACAAGCCAATTGTACATAAAAGTAAGAAATCATTGAAAGTTGGCATGATCCAACCAAATGGTATTGATAAAACTCCAACAATTGTAATTGCAAAAGAAAAAAAAAATGAAATCAACCAGACTGGTTCTGTGGATGAAAGTTTTCTAATTGTAATTGCAACGTAAGACATTCCAATACAAAAGATTATTGGAAATAAATAATAAATATTTAAGCTAGAAAATCCTGGTTGGGTAATTACTAAAACACCAATAAAACCAACAAATACTGCGGCCCATCTATATACTCCTACTTTCTCACTTAGTAAAAATATTGAGAGCAAAGTTGTAAATATAGGTGCAGCGAATGAAATACTTGTCACTGTTGCAAGTGGTAGGTTTCTTAGTGCCAAAAATATTGCAGCTAAAGCTATCAGTCCTGAACAACATCTAATTAAATGTAATCCTGGTCTATTTGTTTTATAAAAATCTCTAAATCTTGTCTTAGGAACTAAAAAAATAATTGGCAAAATACCAAATAGACCTCTGAAGAACATAACCTGTCCAATTGGATAATCTGATGACCACTTGACTATTACATCCATAAATGAAAAGGCACATATTGATAAAAACATGTAAAAAAAGCCTAATTGATTTTTGGAAAGCATGATAATAACTTTAGATTAATTAAAATTTTTAGCAATGGAAATAGCAACTTTAGCACTTGGATGTTTTTGGGGACCCGAAATAAAATTTAGCAAGTTAGATGGAGTAATAAACACAGAGGTTGGATATTGTGGAGGTAATACTGAGAAGACATCTTACAAAGAAGTATGTTATGGCGACACCAATCACGCAGAAGTAGTTAAGGTTGAGTTTGACAATACTAAAATTTCTTATGAGGAAATAATAAGAAACTTTTTTGAATTTCATGATCCAACTACCTTAAACCGACAAGGACCAGACATAGGCACCCAGTATAGAAGTGAAATATTTGTTCATGATGAGAATCAAAATAAAATCGCTAACAAAGTATTGAAAGAAATTAACGAAAAATTAAAAGGTAAAATAGTTACTAAAATATCAAAATCAAAAAATTATAACAAAGCCGAAGATTATCATCAGAAATATTTGGAAAAAAGTTTCTAATGTCACTTGTATCAACCGAGTGGCTAGAAAAAAATCTCTTAAATGTAAAAATAATTGATGGCTCTTGGCATATGCCTGCAACGAAAAGAAATGGTGGAGAGGAATTTAATAAAGACCATATACCAAATGCAATTTTTTTTGATATTGACGAAAATTGTAATAAATCAACCGACTTACCGCATATGTTAACAGACATTGGCTCGTGGGAAAAAATACTATCATCTATGGGTATATCTAACGAAGACGAAATTGTAATTTATGATAATTCTGATGTTTTAAGTGCTTGTAGAGTGTGGTTTAATTTAATTTACTTTGGCCATGATAAAAAGAAAGTACATGTTTTAGATGGAGGTTTTAATAAATGGAAAATAGAGAAAAGAATAACTTCTTCTAATAATAAAATTATTCAAACAACTAGTTACAAAGCAAAAGAAAATAGCGAAATGGTTAAGAGTAAAGATCAGATTGACCTAAATATAATTAAAAAAAAATTTGATTTAGTTGATGCGAGAAGCAAAGATCGTTTTATTGGTACAACTCCTGACCCAAGAAAAAATGTAAGAAGTGGTTCAATACCTAATTCAATTTGCTTACCGTTTAAAACCCTTATCAATGAAGATTTTACTTTTAAAAGTAAATCTGAAATTTCTTCTCATTTTAACAATTTACCTTTAAATGACCGAATAAATGTTGTGTTTTCTTGCGGTTCCGGGATAACAGCATGCGTTTTGGCACTTGCTTATTCTCAAGTAAATAATAAGTATCTTCCAGTCATTTATGATGGTTCATGGGCTGAATATGGTAAAATATAAAATATGAAAAGATCAACGAAAATTACAAGTATAATAATAATTTTCTTTTTAATTATAGCTACAGTGATTGTTGGCAGAACAATGATTGGAAATCATTTTAAGAAGAAATTTAGTAAAAGACCACCTCCAGGAATAATTGTTACCGCAGCTGAAAATAGAGTTTTTGAAAATGTAATAAGCACATATGGAACAGCAAGACCATTTAAAACACAATCCTATAAAATTGAGAAGTATGAAATACTTAAACCTATCAACTTTAATCAAAAAGTAAAAAAAGGTGATGTAATTGCAGAGCTTAAAAATAGAAAAGTTACCGCTCAGTTTGATGGAACAATTGGAAAAAGAGAATTTTCAGAAGACATCGAAGTTTCAAAATCTTCAATCTTAATTAATCTTGAAAATACCAGTATTATCTATTGTGATGTAGATATACCTGAAATGTTTGTACCATTTATTAAAGTTGGTTTACCTGTTGATATAAAATTTTCTGGATACAAAGATAAGACTTATAAAGGTGAAGTTGACTCGTTAGCTAGTCGAATTAGTGAGGATACTAGATCATTACCAACAAGGATAAAAATGGATAATACATCTGGTGAAATTTTGCCTGGCTCATTTTTAGAAATTTCAATAAAATATGATACGAGAGAAAGCTTAGGCATCCCAGATACCAGTACAATAGTGGAGGGTGATAATATATTTATTTATAAAGTTGATGAAAAAAATAAAGTATTAAAAACAAATATTGATACCGGTGATAGATATCTGGGATTTGTTGAAGTTTTAAATGGTCTAAAAGTTGGTGACAAAGTAGTTGCTGAGGGTACAAAAAAAGTCAGACCAAATTTAACAATAAGACCTATAGAAAAGGGTGCTAAAGTAGCAAGTCAAAACAAATCTAGTTGGGGTGGAAAAAAGAAAAAAGATATAAAAGAAAATAAGAACGGTATGTTTGCTTGGTTAGAGAAATTAAACATATTTAAAAAGTCTGATACTGACAAACAAGAAAACAAAAAATAATTAATAAATGTATATAACTGAAGTTAGTATTAAAAGACCTGTCGTTGCATGGGTAATGTCAATGATACTAATTATTTTTGGAATTTTTGTATTTTGGGAGTTACCTGTTAGGGAATTGCCAGATGGCATTCAGCCTCCAGTGGTGCAGGTACAAACCGATTATAAATCTGCTTCAGCTGAAATTGTTGATGAAGAGATAACACAAAAAATAGAAGATGTCATAGGAGGAGCGGAGGGAATTAAGAATATTGACTCTAGTTCCCTTAATGGAAGAAGTAGAATAAATATTTATTTTAACACAGATATAGATTTAGATGATGCAGCAAATGACATAAGAGAAAGAGTATCAAGAGTTGCGGACAATTTACCAGATCAAGCAAACCCACCTCAAATTTTGAAACAAGCAGCAGGTTTTACAACTACAATGTGGGTTGCGCTATCATCACCAACCTGGAATGATTTAGATTTAGGTGATTATGCAGAAAGATATCTTATAGATGCCTTTTCGAGTGTACCAAATGTTGGTAGAATTTTAGTCGGTGGATTAAGGGAGCTAAGTGTTAGAGTTTGGGTAGATCCTATCAAATTAGCAGCCAATAATCTTACTATTCAGGAAGTCGAGAGAGCATTAAGAAATGAAAATATAAACATCCCCGCTGGAACTTTAGAAGCTAGTAACAAAGATTTAACTCTTAATATTGATAAATCTTACTCTAACATAGAAACAATCAAGCTGCTTCCTCTTAAGAAAAATAAAGATAAAGTCACAACTCTTTCTGACATTGCAAATGTTGAGCTTGGTCCAGTTTCTGAGAAAACTTTATTTAAAGCTCAAAGAAAAAATGCAGCTAATTTAAAAACAGTTGGGATTGGGATATATGCCAAAAGTGGAGCATCAACTGTTGAGCTTTCAAATCAAATTAAAGAAAAAATAAACGTTTTAAACCAATCTTTACCAGATGGGTTAAAGTTAGAAATAGCATTTAATAGAGCAACTTACGTAGGAACTGCAATACAGGAAGTTTATAAAAGTTTAATTATTGCTTTTATTTTGGTTGTCGTAATAATTTACTTGTTTTTAGGAAACCTAAAAGCTGTAATTGTGCCAGCTGTAGCTTTGCCAGTGAGTTTAATAGGTTCATTTTTAGGTTTATATATATTTGATCTTTCAATTAATATTTTCGTTCTACTAAGTTTTATTTTAGCAATAGGAATAATAACAGATGATTCTGTAATAATGACTGATGCAATTTATACAAGAATTGAAAAAGGAGAAACACCACTGGTAGCTGCTTATAAAGGCTCAAGACAAATAACATTTGCGATAATAGCTACAACTTTAATCTTAGTTGCAGTTTTTTTACCTTTAATTTTTATTGAGGGTATAGCTGGTACCTTGTTTAAGGAAACTGCAATAGCACTATCTTTCTCAATTGTTGTTTCTTCGTTTGTGGCTTTAACCCTTTCACCAATGTTAGGAAGTAAGTTTTTAAATAAAAAAGAAAAAATTAATTTTTTTGTAAAAAAATTCAATAATGGATTTAAATCTTTTACAGAATTTTATACCGACACCTTAAAATTTTGGATTAATAAACAGAAAACAATTTCGATATTTATAATTCTATTAATTGCAGCTTCAGTTTATTTATTTAACTTTACTAAAAAAGAATTGATACCATTAGAAGATAGAGGGGCTTATTTAATAATTGGTTCTACAGATGAAGGAAGTTCATTCGAGTACACACAAGAAAAAGCCCAAATAATTGAGGGAAGAATATTAAAATTGTTACAAGCAGAAGACAGCCCTTACCAAAGATTAATTATGAGGGTACCTGGTTTTGGTAAGTCCGCAACTTCATATAACACTTTTATTATAATTGCACTTTTAGATGAATGGAAAAATAGAGAAAAGAGTACACAAGTTGTTTTAAGAGAAGCTATTGGACAAGTTGTTAGTGTGCCTGAAACGTTTGCGTTTCCTATATCACCTCAATCTATAAGAGTTTCTAGCTATAATAAACCAGTTCAAATGGTGATTTATGGGACAAGTTATGAAGAGTTAGAACAAATTCAAAGTCAAGTTTTAAGAGAACTAAGAAGAAATAGAAATATGTTTAGAATTGAAAGTGATTACACAAAAAATAAACCTGAAGTAAAATTAATCACGAATAAAAATCGAGCAAATGATTTAGGAATTTCAATAGAAAATATAGGCAGAACACTAGAAACATTATACGGTGGAAAGAGGGTTACAACATATAATAAAGAAGGTAGAGAATACCCCATTATCCTTCAGCAGTATTTAGCAGATAGAAGAGATAAAGATGGCTTATCAAAGATTTTTGTAAGATCGGAAACTACAGGAAAATTAGTGTCTGTCGCAAGTCTGGTAGAATTTGAAGAGAAAGGAACTGCTGAATCATTACCTAGATATAATAGACAACGAGCAGTAACTATATCGGCAGCTTTATCTGAAGAATATACATTGTCTGAAGCTATAAAATATTTAGAAGACGTAATGTTGAGAGTTGCTCCTCAAAATCAAATAACTTGGAAAGGTAAATCCGAAGAACTAAAAGAGACTAGTAACGAAATATTTCTTATTTTCGCTTTAGCATTAATAACTGCATATTTAGTAATGGCTGCTACTTTTAATTCGTTTGTCCATCCTTTTATTATTATATTGACTGTTCCTCTTGCAGTTTTTGGAGGTCTTGTATTCATTTTATTTCTAAATAGTTCGATAAACATATTTTCACAAATTGCCTTAATTATATTAATCGGTATATCCACTAAAAATAGTATTCTTATCGTTGACTATACTAATCAAATTCGAACAAAAGGTGAAAAAATTGAGGAAGCATTGATGGAAGCTTGTAAATTAAGAATAAGACCAATCATAATGACTTCATTTAGCACCATGATTGCAATGTTGCCTCTTATAGTAGGTAACATAGGCCCGGGCGCAGGTGAGGCATCTAGATTAGCAGTTGGATCAACAATTTTTGGTGGAATGATTATTTCTACATTCTTTACATTATATGTAACGCCAACTATGTATTTAACACTAGCAAAAAACACCAAGAGGATAGATGCAGTAGATCTGGAGCTAGAAAAGCAATTAATTAAAAAATAATATATTTTCTGGTAGTTAAAGATTTACTACATTTATTAAGCTGTTTCTTGAATTTATTTGAATATCCCTCTACTTTTTTTGCCAATACTATAACTTTCTGATTACTTTTATAATTTTTATAATTTCCCCAACCTTCATGATAAGCAATATATTGTCTGAAAGTATCTTTTTTTGAAACTTTTAAAATTTTTTCGGTTTTATTTGTATACCAGCCAATAAAATCAACACTATCTTTAAATCTAGTTCTTAAAGCATATTTGTTTCCAGTCTCATCTTTATATTGTTTCCACGTACCTTTTATAGCTTGTGAGTATCCGAATGAACTAGAGGGTCTTTTATAAGGTATAACTTTAAATAATTTTTGACGAGCAGGTTTAGCGAGCCAGTCAAAATCAGATTCCATTTTTATTATTGCTAATTGTAAGTTAATTGGTGTACCCCACTTTTTTTCAGTTTTTTTTGCGTGTTTATACCAAAGATATCTCTCAGAAAATATTGAACAGCCATCTGATGTATTTTGAGGTATCGATGAGCAATTAGTTAAAAATAATAGACCAAAAAATAAAAAATATTTTCTAAAAAGAATCACAGTTCAATATAAATTATCTATTATTTTTTCTCCATATCCATGGATAATCAAATTCCATACTCCATAAACCTAACTTATTGCTTTTTGCGTAAATTTGATCTTCGGAATATTTTTTTTTTGAATATTTTGGATAGTCGAAGGCTAATCCATTTCTTACCATGTAAGCTGAAACACTCTCATTATTGATAAAACACTCGCCTAAATACCTACCAAAATAGTCTTTTTGGGGCTCGATTAGACATTTTAATTTTCTATTTATAATTTTTTCTGTAAGAGAATTTTTTGAAATTTTTCCACAATTAATTTTTTTTTTATTTTTTATGCAAAACTGTTGCTTTCCTTTAAACTTAGTTTCTGGAGCATCTATTCCTGAAAAACGAATTTTTTTATTATCTAATAAAATTGTATCACCATCAATTATTTTAATGTTATCTGAAATTAGGATTGTTTCTGATAGTAAGTAATTTGTTGCTACAAATGTAAATAAAAATAGAAAACTAACTAACTTCAGTAGTTGCTTTTTCATTACATTCTTGCATTTTTTTTCTAATTTGATCTTCGGATATATTTTTATCTTTTAAATCTCCATAAAGCTTTCTATAAACATCTTCGTCACCTGCCTCAGCAAAATCTGCTTTGATTACATCTTGAATATATTGAATTTTTTTTTCCTCATCATATCCCAGGATTTGTGAGGCCCACTCTCCTAAATATTTATTTTTTCTTGCATTAATTTTAAATTGTTTTTCCTCATCATGAGCAAATTTTTTTTCAAAACCTTTTTTTCTTTCATCGAATGAACTCATTGTAATCTACCTTTATAAATTATTTTAAATATTAAAAATGATATAAATACACCAATTATATTACCAAACAAATCACCTAATTCAAATCCTCTTTCTGGAATAATTAAGTGCAGAATTTCTAAAACAATAGAAATACAAATAAGATAGATAAATATATTTTTTAATTTATTTTTAAAAGCAATTAACCCTAGAATTGATACAATAAAGAAAACATAAACGTGATTTGAAGATACTAAAAAATCTCTTGTTAATTGTGGTTGAATTTTACAATCACCATAAATAAAACATCCAAATATACTACCGGGATATAAGTAAAAAATAAATAAAACTACATTAGACAGATAAAAAAACTGCTTTAAGTAATTCATAGTTAATTTATATTAAATTTTCATAAATGAGTCACTTAATACTTGTTAGACACGGTCAAAGCAAATGGAATTTAGAAAATAAATTTACAGGATGGGTGGACGTTGAGCTCGCACCACAAGGTAAATTAGAAGCCTGTAAAGCTGGTGAATTCATAAAAAAATTAAATCTAGAAATAAAACATTTTTATACTTCATATCAACTAAGATCCATTGATACTTTAAAACTTATTTTGAATACAATTAGAGTAAAACCAAATAATATAATTAAGGCTTGGCAATTAAATGAAAGGCACTACGGATCACTTACAGGATTAAATAAAGATGAAATGAAAAAAAAACTTGGAGAAGATGAAGTTCACAAATTCAGAAGATCATGGGATAAGCCACCAAAACCTTTAAATATAAATAGTCCGTACCACCCAAAAAATATAAGTATTTACAATGATATACCCCGTAACCTAATTCCAGATACAGAGTCTCTTAAAGATACTTATGAAAGAGTTGTGCCCTATTTTGTTGAAAACATAGAGAAAAATTTACAGGATAATATAGTTATATCTGCTCATGGTAATTCTATTAGATCACTTTTAAAATATTTATTTAAAATTAATGAAAATGAAATTTCTAAACTTGAAATACCGACAGGAAATCCTCTACTTTTGAAATTTGAAAAAAAGAATATAAAAGAAGCTAAATACCTAGATCAGAGTAGAT
>CACKTH010000024.1 GCA_902603045.1 uncultured Pelagibacteraceae bacterium
AGTGCAGCAACATCAGCTACAGCTGAGCCAGAAATTTCAGCAAAAAACATAGAAGTAGCAATGTTGATCATGCTTAGGCCTCCCTTAATAAATCCTACAAGCGCTGAAGCAAAAGCAATTAATCTTCTAGAAATACCCGCACTATTCATTATTGATCCAGCGAGGATAAATAAAGGAATAGCAATCAATGGGAATTTCATTGATCCATCAAACATTACAATTGCTGTATCAATTAAAAAACTTGTTCCAGTTTTCAATACCATTGCAATAATTGTTGTTACTGCAAGGCCAATAGCGATAGGTACATTGATTGATAAAAGAAGTAGAAGGACAGCAAACATTGTAAGAATTATCATTAAATATCTCCTGTTTGCTCGTCGCCTGTTGTTTGAAGAACTAAATTTTTATAGTCTTCGGGAATTCTTAATGTTTCAGATAAAATAAATAAACATGATGCAATTGGAATAACTGATTGTACAAAAGGTTGCGGAACCCACTCTAATGTTACTAAGGTTTCTCCTGTTATAAGAGTTAAAACTAAATATCCATAGTAAGCCAATAATATTAAAAAACCATATACAACTAATTTTGACACTACAAAGAAAATTTTTCTAAGTGCTAATGGAAAAGCTTTAAAAATACTTGGAACACTTATATGAGAACCTTTTAAAGCTGCATAGGCTGAACCATAATATGTTATCCAAGCAAGTTGAACAGCTGCAACCTCGTCATACCAAACTAAAGCACTACCAGCAAAACGAAAAGTAACACCAAGTAAAACTGTTACTGCTAATGCAACCATCATTATAAACAGAACTAGTTTTAATATTTTTTCGTAAGAATTTATAAATTTTTGCAATGTCATTTTTTTTTCAGGCCCTCTGATAGAGGGCCTGTTACAAATTAAATTAATTTGCTAAAGATGATACTTTATCAATTAAGGCACCACCAGTTGGTACTTCTGACGCGAATTGATCGTATATTCCTTTACTTGCACTAATGAAAGCACCTTTATCAGCTTCGTTAACTTGAACTCCAGCTGATTTGATAACTCCCAATAAAGATTTTTCAAGATTAGCAGCTTCAGCGTAAACAAATTTTTGCGTATCTTTAGCAGCTTGCTCTAAAATACTTTGTACATCTGCAGGAAGTTTGCTCCAGTGATCTTTATGTACTGTTACATAAGCAGGAGTGTAAACGTGACCTGTGATTGATAAATATTTTTGAACTTCTTGAAATTTAGCACTAGCAATCTGAGCATATGGGTTTTCTTGTCCATCCATTGTTCCTGTTTTCAAAGCAGTAAATACTTCTGAGAAAGACATTGGAGTTGGGTTTGCACCATATGATTGGAACATTTTAACTCTCCATTTTGATTTAGGTGTTCTTAATTTAATTCCTTTTAAGTCACCTGGAGTGTTAATTGGTCTAGTATTGTTTGTGATATGTCTAAATCCATTTTCCCAAACAGCAATAACTTTGTATCCAGTTTTATCTTCCAGATTTTTAAACATTCCTGGTAAAACTTGGCTTTCAACTTTATTCATGTGATTTCTGTCTTTAATAATGAAAGGCATATCAAATACACCGAACTCATCATGAATAGATGCCATTACTGATGAAGGTAACCACATGTTAACTGTACCTAATTTTAGTTTTTGCATTCCTTGTTTGTCTTTACCAAGTTGCGAAGAACCAAAAACAGTTACTTTTCCTTTGCTGCCTAATCTCTCATTTGCAAGTTTAGCAAAATGATCAACTGATGCAGAAAATAAAGATCCAGGTTTACCTACGTGTCCAAATTTTACTTCAGTTGAATTTGCTGAGAAACTTAGAAATAGAGACGATAATAAAACAACAATTATCTTAAAATATTTGTTCATATTTCCCTCTTAAGTTTGTTTTTTTAAAACAGCTTATAGAAAATATGAATGCAGTGCTAGGGATTAAATTGGCGTATCGGAAAAAAAAATTATCGATCTTTAAATTCAAGATTGCCTCGAGAGTCGACACTCTTTTTGACATGCTGATAGTAGGTAGGATTATCAATCAGTCTTGACATATCTATACCCTTATTCTCATAACGTCTTTTTATTGTCATTCTCGGGATTATTACGAGGTTCATATTATCAATGAAGTCCTCGGTCCACTCTTTTTCTATCTTATCTTTGACCAATCTTTTCAAAAATACCCTTAAATCTGAACAACTAAGGTGTTTAATTTTTTCGTTATACAATACCATTTTGATGAATATATAATCTTGGTGTTATCTTGCAAGTTTAATGAATATATCTCCCATACCTGACTGAAGCTGATCTAATGGAGTATTATTTCTAAGAGTGCAATATCTGCCTGTCACTTGGTGTCTATCTATGGCATTAACATTATATTGAGTGCAGGTTTTGGCTTTGTGTAATAGACCAATGACCAGTTTTCCATCTACTACTGAAACTTGTTTCGTATCTAAGTTGTTGCCATTACAAAAATATTTTTTATTTACTCTTTCAGGAAAATCTGTCTTCCCACATGGATTTTCAATTGTGAACACATAGAATTCTTTTTCTATACCTTTAAATTTGTGTTTCATCTTTGTTGTTTTTGAATATTTCATTAAATCACAGGAACACGGTATGCAGCATCTATAATATTCACCGCATATTTTCTTACCTGTATTGTTTTCACTTAAATAGACATATTCTGGAACTGAATTTGGACTTATTAAAGATCCTGATACAGCACAGTATAGTTTGTTATATTCTACAAAATCTTCATAAGAAATATCTTTATCTATTATATATTTAAAAAATTTAGGACCTGCTGCATTTCTATTTCTGTCTGGGAAAATTTTATTCCAGTCATTAACAATATCTTGATAATAGTTTTTTTCTTGAGAATTTGCTGAGTTTATTGAAACTGAAAAAAAAATAACAAATATAATAAGACTAAGTATATTTTTAATACTGTACATTAATTAATGATTTAAAAACCCATATTTGACCAGTTGCTTCGGTCTTGAGTTTTACTATTGAATTTTTTTATTTCTTCCTCAGATGGTTCTCTAAAAAGATACATTACAATTCCTGAAACAAATAATGCTAACAGTGATAAAGAACAAATAGTCATAGACTTGATATATAAAAGCTTTATAATTTTTCAACACTATATAATGAGTAGTATTGTCCTATAGTTTTTGTCTAAATTCGTAAGTTTTATTTAATTCATCTATATCAAATGTTTCTATTGATCCATCAGTCCATTTTATTTCAACTTTAAAGTCTTTTTCACCTTTTCTTATTCCATAATGAGCCACTGGTTCCATCTGACAAAGATATCCTGAACCTGCATCTATTGTTTTTGAATGAATTCTTTTATTAGATTTCATTGTTACTGTTGCACCTCTTGCAGGTGCTCCAAATTGATTAAGAGGCTTAATTCTTAAATAATTAAAATTTTTAATATCTGCTTTATATAAAGTTAATGGTTGAAACCCTGACTCTCCATGTGAAACTAATAGTTCTAAAATTCCATCGCCATCAACATCTGCAACTGCTGCTCCAGTTCCAAGACCAACAGTCTCTAAACCATTTTCCATTTTAATTTCTTTAAATTCTCCACCTTCTAAAACTTTAAAAAGTTTATTTGGTTCTCCAATGTTATTCATAAAAATTTCATCGTACCCATCATTATCAAAATCAGCTGAAATAACAGTTCTTATTTTGGTTGGATCGTTATACGGAGATGTTGATATATCTTTAAATTTATCTCCATCTAAAACATATGCTCTATGCGTTCCATCCCAGTTTGAAGATAAGATATCTAATCTTCCTCTATATAAAAGATCACTTAGAGCTGTTCCTCTACCATTTTCAAATCTATCTTGTACTGCATACTCTTCAGCAACATCTTGGAAAGAACCTTTAGAATTATAATATAAAAAATTATCTCCCCTTTCATTTGCAGCAAAAATATCAGATCTATCTGAAAGAATGTGTCCAGACACTATGGCTCTGCCTCCTGTAATTTTATCAATTGATAATGATTTAGCCTGATCTTTTATTCGATCTCTGATTAATTCATAAAAACGAGTGGGACCTCCATAATTTGCAACATAAATACCATATGCCCCATCACCATTTCTATCTACACAAACGACTGACCTACCAGCAGTTAAGTTTAATTCACTTTGATTGATTTCTTTTTCAAATAAGTCTTCGAATTTATTATTATTTAAATCTATTAGTCGATCAGAATAAATTTTTGATCCGCTATATGTATCAGTATTTAAAAAATATATTTCCTCATAGCCATCTTGATCGATATCACATGCTGCAACACCAATTGTTCTTCTTTCTTCATCTGTAAATATTTTTTCATTTATAATATTTATTAATTTTCCATCCTTATAAGAAAGGGCTAAATTTTTGAAACCAAAGCCAGTTACTACAAAATCATATTTATTATCTTTATTAACATCCGTAACAGAAACACCATAACTTAGTCGAAATTCATTTTCTGCTATTTGATCAGTTATGTTTAAGAAAAAATCTTTAGCGTTAGCATAACTAAATACAGATAAAATACTGAGAAAAACGAAGATAATTCTTTTCATAACTAAGCTCTTTATTGGAATTTTAAAATTATAATATGAGATAAATTAGCTTACTCAAGTAAGCCTAAAATTGAATAAATAACTAACCCTATAATTGCAGCAAAGAAAATTAAAAAAGAAATTTGACTAAAAATATTATTCTTAGATCTAATTTCTCCTTTTTTGTACTTTCTAATCTGAATGATGCCAAACCTAATTACTATTAAACCAAGTATTAGTAGTGATACTTTAAATAAAAACTCAATCATTTTTTTTTATTTTTCTTATAATCTTCCATCCATTTGATAAAAACAATAATTGCATCATTCATGTCTTTTGTTTTATTTGGATGATTTTTAGCTCTACCTAGCATAGTTGCAATAACATTTACTTGATATTTTATTGGTCTTTTTTTTATAGCTGAAACAGTAAACAATGCCTTTTCTTTATCTTTAAAACCTAAACCTTTTAAGGTTGTCTCTGGTTTGTAATCTGAAAACAAAGAAAGATTTAAAGGTTTAAATTTTTTATCTTTAATTAATTTATTCATTGGCATTTTATCAACTACTTCAAAGATTTTTTTTGTATAAATTTTATCTAACTCAGATTTATTTGTCCCATCAAAACCAATTAAAATAACTTTAAATTTTTTTGATTTATCTAATTTTGTAACTAATTTTATATACCTTTTGTGAAAGCCTTTAATTTCTTTTTGATACAAATCTTTCGATCTTTTATATTCTGGATGACTGTAATTAGGTGTATTAATAACTAACAATCTACATTTCCATAGATATTTTTTAAAACTCATTAAAAATATTAATTATAAATTTTGTCTCTTACAAGCTTACTTAATAAACTATATCCAAGTTCATTCATATGTAGTGGATCTTCATCATAAAACTTATCATAACCAGCATTTATCATTGGTGTTGTAATATCAACATAATCCCACATTTTTAAATTGGTTAAGTGTTTTTTTATCTTTGAATTCGCATCTAAAATTGTTGTCATAAGATCTCTTCTAAAGGGACTAGGCTTAATTGAAATAAAAAAACATTTTGCTTTTGGTAATTTTTCTTCAACTTGGTTAGAGAACAATGAAAATTCTTTTAATAATTCATCACTATCCGTTCCATAACCAATATCATTATCTCCAGCATAAAAGAAAAGGTTAGATGGGTTTAAAGGAGCTACTAATCTGTCAAAATATCTTCTGCAAGAAACTAAAGTTGAACCACCAAAACCTAAATTATAAAGATTATTTATTGATAAATCGTTTTTGGCATTATCCCACATTTTAAAAGTTGAACTTCCATACAAGGCAACACTGTTATTTGTTTTCGTCTGTTGAAAAGAATTATGTTCTAATTCTCTAACGTCTAATTCAAACTCTTCTTCAACTGGACTGACTAAATTTACGTTAGTTTTTAAATTTTCTATTTTATCTATGTTGTCTTGAACATTTTTGGCTAAATCAATGGCTTCTTCTACATAAGATCTAAATTTAGTCCGATAATTTTCTAAGAAACTTTTCATTTCATTTTGATTTTCTGGATCTTTGACATGATCACTTATAGTTAACGGCTCCTTAATAACTGCAGAATATATTGTTTTAGAAACTGGATAATCAAAGTTAGCAAGAGCAATTGGAATAAGTTTTGGTTTAGGATTAAGTTTAAATGCAAGATTAAAGGCACCAGCCTTAAATGGTCCAGGCGAAGTTATTGTTTTATTATCCTCCGTTTCAGAAGTTCCTTCAGGAGCAATTACTATAGGTTGTTTTTGATTAAATACTTTTTGAGCTTCATCAAAAAGCTTTTGTTTTCTCTCTTGCTTTTCCTTTTCACTTTCTTCCAACATATCAGACTCTGGGGTATGAACAAAAATATAATCTAAATTTTCATAATAATTATATCTCCAAAATTCTGTGTTCCGACTTGTTCTAACGATACGTTGACCTCCATCATTATATTTTGGATATAATATTTTTGAACTGATGAAATGACTATCTATTGAAAATGAATGTCCATTTGCAAGTTGATTGTCATCTATAGCTGCTAAATGATTGTAAAAAAAAATATTTATTGGATTATCTGGTAAATTTTCCCAACCCTTTATTACATACTTAACATTATCAAAAGCTTTGGTAAAATTAGAATTGGTTAATTCTCTCAATTTTGTTTTATTAGAATTAATAGAAGAATTCGATACTCTGTTATAAATTATATTTAATTGATTATGAAAACGAGACTCTCTTTCTAAATTATTTAAGGTATCTTTTATAAGACTGGATAACGATTTTTCTATTTCATTTCCTTTAATAATTAATTCATAAACAACATCAAATGCCATTGCATACGTATGAGGGCTTTTTAATAAATGTGGTATAGTATATAACTTAGAACTTGCAGGTATTCTTGCTGTATTATCTTTTAATAATAAATTAACAAATTCTAATTCATTTTCTGCAGAATACTTGGTTAAACCTGTAGCGCTTTGCTGGAAACGACCTAGTTGCCATAATTGTCTCCTGAAAATTTTTATAGCCATTTGAGGATCTGAAATTGTTAAATTTTCAAGTGCCTCATTAGAAATATGAAGAACTTTTGTGTCTCTAGTAGACTTTATCGTATAAGGATTAAAGAAATCTCCTTTTCCAGATGATAAAGTTAAAGCAATTCCAGCTCTAGTTAAAGTTCTGAAATTTCGTCTTATTTTTCCATTAATGAAATTATGAAATAAACCATCAACTTTACCACTCAATAATATCTTTAAACCTTTAGAAACATCTCCTTCTTTAACTATATATTGATTTGATGAATACATCTTTATATTACCTAATTTAATAAATTTTTCTAAGTCATCATCAGTAAGAGTTGAAAAAAAAGTAGCAGATTTAATTCTTTGTATATTTGTTATACTTTTTTCTGATGGGGTACCTGGAGAAATTTGTATTTCATCATCTTGGTATAAGGTATTTAGATTTCTTGACGATACAAGCAGTTGAAAAGAAAAAAATGTAATTGCTGAAAATAATGTTGAAATAAGTTTGCTATTTTTGTGTTGTAAATCTCTCAAATCACCTAATTTTAATGAAAAATATTCTGTTCCATCTTCAATAAAAATTTCACCCATAAATCTATTTGGTTGATTGAGCCCAGATATACCAAGAGGTGTTGCGGGCTTTGTTATTTTTGCAAAGGTTATAGATTTCGTTTCAAAATACTTGGTAAATGTAGCTTTGCCTTTAATTAAAAAATAAATGTTTTCTGAAATTTGATGCTGCTTAGCTAAAACTTCATCTCTTTCAGCTACTAAATGGTCTGATATTGTATCTATTAAATCAAAAGACTCTTTTATATTTCCCAAATCAAAGCCATTTTGCTGAAATAATTCGGATAATTTCATAAGTTAAATTAATAGATATACTTAATTTGGATTTAAAGATTAAAAATAAATGCATACCTGGGTTGAAAAGTTATCAATAGTTTAATTAATTTTTTTTAGTATTTAAATTTTGTGAAACGTAAATCAAAAAAAAATAAATCAGAACTTAAATCAAAGACGCTAGCAAAAAGGCCAAAAGTTAGAAGCGCCAATTATTTCTATTTTTACAATGAAAACGGAAAATTAGTTGGAATTCCTTACGGTAATTAAATTTTATCTTCTTTGAGATAAACTAGCGTGTTTATTTAAAACTTCAGCTGAAATAATTTTTGCTTCTGTTGTTTTCTTAACACTCCAGATTTTTTCCTTAGCAATTTTTGTTGATACTTTATTATCAACTATCGGTGATGGATAATCCTTGCCAATTTCTAAATTTATTCCCTTTTGTTCAATAAATGTTAATTTCCATGGTTCATGAACTAATTTTCCTGGAACATTTTTTAATTCTGGAACCCATTTTTTTATAAAATCTCCTGTAGGATCTTGATCAATTGATTGTTTAATTGGATTGTAAATTCTTATTGAATTTATTCCTGTTGTTCCTGATTGCATTTGAAACTGTGAATAATGTATGCCTGGTTCATAATCTGTAAATAGTTTTGCTAAATGTTTTGATGTTTTTTTCCAATCTAGCCATAATTGATATGAAGCAAATGAGACTAACATCGCTCTCATCCTAAAATTAATCCATCCATAAGTTTGAAGGTACCTCATACAAGCATCAACAAATGGATAACCAGTAGTTCCATTTTTCCATGCTAAATGATATTCTTCATTAAAATCGTTTTCTCTTATTCCATTATAAGCACTATTCATATTTCTAAATTCAATTTCTGGTTCATCATATAACTTTTGGATAAAATGACAGTGCCAGGCTAATCGACTTTTAAAAGCAATTAAGGATTTCTTTTTTGAAAAAGATAAATTGGATTTTAAATTATCATTAGTTTTTTTAAAAATTTCTTTAATAGAAATATTTCCAAATGCAATATGAGGACTTAATCTAGAACAAGAGGTTTCTCCTGTTATCGGCGAAGACATTTCTTTTTGATAATTTTCTGATCTGTCATTAAGGAAAGAATCTAATAGTTGAAGTGCTTTTTGTCTTCCACCAATTAGAATTTTTCCATTTTCTAAATTGTTTGTTTCTATTTTTGATAAATCCTCTATATAATTATCTGAAATAAACTCGCAATTTAAATTTATATTAACACTTTCACTTTCTATAAATTTATTCCAATTATATGGCCATTTATTTCTAATTCTATGATTTAGTTGAACACCAAATTGGTTTGATATCTTCCAATTAATATTTTTTTCTTTAAATAAAAAACTAACTTCTTTATCTAAGTTAGTTATATACATGTTCTTGAATATTATATTTGAGTAAACCTCATTTATTTTAAATTTATCAGTTAAATGACTTAAAATTTCTAACGTATCTCCATAATATATATTTAGTTTAGCATTATATTTTTCTCTTAGTGTTTTTGACAGATCTTCTAATGATGATTTTAAAAAATCTAGATGGAATGAGCTTGATGTGGGTAATTTGTGATATTCATTATCAAATATGTAAATTGGTAAAATCCTTCCTGATTTTACAGCCTCATTAAATGCATCATTATTAGATACACGTAGATCGTTCCTAAACCATACGATTTTGTTCATTTTTATAATTAAAGACTGATTTTGAAGGTTCTTGAAGTTTTATCGTCTGATATTTTTAAAATTTTAAATTTTGAAGTTTTTTCTAGCTTTTGACCTTTGTTTGTAACAAAAGATTTCATTTTCTTAACTTCACCTTCTGGCATTTTTCTTGAGTACTTTAGTGTATGTTTTTTTGAACCTATAACAAATATTGTTTTCATAAGTTTTTAATTACAAATATATTTAATGTCTGTCTCTGTGACATAAGTTTCATTCAAGCTTTGGGATAATTTCTAATTATTTTAATATCGAGAATATACTAAAGAGCTAGGTTGTATTCAAATAATATATTTGTAAAAAATAGAAATAAATTTGTTGAATACAACCTACTTAAAACTTATTTTTGTAAGTGAAGGAGGTGCAAATGCTTAAAATAACGCCACCTGACACTTAGCTGGTGAGATATCACATATTAAAAATAACACAAACTAAATCCATTTGATGGATTTGGCCAAAATGGCATAAAAAAAGGGGGGCTCTTTTGGTAGTAACCAATTGAGCAGACCCCTTTTAATAATTTTTAGACATAAAATCTTTAATTCTCTTAGCACCTTCAATTATATCTTTTGTGCTTCTGGCATATGAGAAACGGATAGTAGAATTTCCTCTTTTTTGATCAAAATCAATTCCTGGTGTTATAGCAACATTTGCTTCATCTAAAACTTTTTTACAAAAATCCAAGCTATCATTTGAATATTCAGATATATCAACATAGATGTAAAAAGCTCCATCAGGTGGTGAAAACTTTTTTAATCCTGCTTTTGGTAATTCTTCTAAAAGTATCTCTCTATTTTTTTTATATACCTCAACATTCGATTGTAACTCCTCATTTGCATCTAAAGAAGCAAGAGCTGTAACTTGACTTGCATGTGGAGGACAAACAAACAAATTTTGTGAAAGTCTTTCTACTTGTCTAACATGATCATCTGGTACAACCATCCAACCTATTCGCCAACCAGTCATTGAAAAGTATTTTGAAAAAGAATTAATTACATAGCAATTATTTGTAATCTCTAAAGCTGATGTTGGATTATTTTCATATTGTATTCCGTGATAAATTTCATCACTAATAAAACTTACATTATTCTCATTTGCAGTATTAATTAAATTCTCTAAAGATTGTTTATCCAGCATAGAACCAGTTGGATTTGCAGGTGATGCAACTAGAATTCCATTTAAATTATTATTTAGAATATCATCTGGTACTGGTTGAAATCTATTTTGAAGTTTGGTTTGAATATCTACAGTTTCCAAACTTAGTGATTTTAGTATTTGTCTATAGCTAGGATAACTTGGAGAACCAATTCCAACTCTGTCTCCACTATCAAATAATGCTGAAAATGATAATATAAAGGCTCCAGAAGAACCTGTTGTAACTACTATTCTATTTGGATTTAAATCTAAATTGTACCAATCTCCATATAACTTTGAAATTTTTGTTCTTAGAGCAGGTAGACCAAGTGATACTGTGTAGCCTAGATTGTTTTTATTTATCTCATTGGTAATATAATCTTTTGCAATCTTAGGTGCTGGTGTTCCTGGCTGCCCTACCTCCATATGAATTATATCTTTACCTTTTTCCTCTGCAATTCTTGCTGATTCCATTACATCCATTACTATAAATGGATCAACATCTGATCTTTTTGATTTTTTCATCATTTTATTTGATCTTCACAAAATTTTTTAACTTCATCAGCAGAGAGTCTTTCACTTTCAGGTTTATTCGAATCTAATTCAGCTTTTCCAATTATACATGCTTTGATAGTTTTACTTTTATTAAATCCTGAATAATACTGTGTTGATATATACAATGCTATCACTCCAAGTATTATAATTATTGAAACTTTTAAATTATTACTCATCAGTAAATTTAATTTTTATTTATACTAAATAATAGTAGACTTTAATTATGCAATTTTATCAACCTAAAGAACTCCCAAAAATTATGGTAGCACCCAATGGAGTAAGACCTATGAAGAAGGATCATCCAAAAGTTCCTATAACTATTGATGAAATTGTTAATACAGCAAAATTATCATACGAAGCAGGCGCTGAGGCAATTCATTTTCATATCAGAGATAAAAATGGTCAACATATATTAGATGCTAATGACTGCAGTGAAGCATTAATAAAATTAAATAAGATAGTTCCTAACATGCACTTACAAGTTACTACTGAGGCTGTTGGGAGATATTCACCAGGTGAAATGCGTAAATATGCTTATGATGTTAAGCCACCAGGAATATCGATTGCAATTAGAGAATTAATTCCAAGCAGAAATCCTACTGATGAAGATATAAAACTTTATAAATATTTATCTGATGAAAAAATTAATGTTCAACATATTTGTCATGAACCCGAGGATATAGATTTACTTTCAAATTTATTAAACCAATCAGAAATTGAAAAAGACAATACTTGGTGCTTATTTGTAATCGGTCACTATACTGGTAAAATTAGTGATCCAAATAAAATACCTTTATATTTAGAAAAATTAGAAAAAAATAAATTTAAAGCAGATTGGGCTATATGCGCTTTTGAAAAAGAAGAATTTATTTGTTTGAAAGAAGCAATAAAACTTGGTGGAAAAATAAGAATTGGATTTGAAAATTCATTATATCTTCCTTCAGGTGAAATTGCTCAAGATAATGAAACAAAAATAAAAATTATAAAAGAGGAATTAAATTTAAATTAAATAATTTTTTATTTTTGAAATTTTATTAGAATTTATAGAACCTATTATAAATCTGTCTGGTCTAACTATAAGTCCCTCAGATTTTATATTATTAAGATATTCACTTAAGCCATTTACATTATTGGACAGTACATAATTAATTTTATTGGAAATTTTTTTCTTTAATTTTGGTGAAATTATTACAATAGGTTTAGAAGAAAATTTTTCATCTAAATTTTTTCCATTTTTTAATTTAAACTGAGGAAATATTTTACCTCGAAGTTTATCATTAACTTTTCCAAGTCCTTTGCCCAGTTTTGGCTTAATGGATTTCATAGATTTTACTCCTTCTTTATTTGAAGAAATATTTTTTGTAATTTTCGTTGAGCTGATAGCATTTATAAATGAACCCATTCTCATAGTTGTGCTTACATACTCTTTTACATTGGAATATCTCTCACTCTGATACGTATTAAGTAATTTATCTGAATGATTATTCTTTAAACAATGCGATATTTTCCATGACAGGTTTGAGACATCTCTTATTCCAGCACACATTCCTTGTCCCATAAAAGGTGGCATCAAGTGCGCAGCATCACCAGCAATGAATATTCTACCTTTTCTCCAACTTTTACTAATTGCAGATTTGAATGTGTATATAGTTTTTCTCTCGAGTT
>CACKTH010000025.1 GCA_902603045.1 uncultured Pelagibacteraceae bacterium
AGAAGCAGTTATGGCAGTCTACAAATACCAAGATGGTAAAATGATTAGTTTAGAAACTGGTGCAACGCCAATGTCAAAATAAGTGAACAACATAGATTTTTATTTTTCTATTGGAAGCACTTATACTTATCTTTCAGTTACTCGAGCACTAGAAGCAGAAAAACAACATCAATTTAAGTTTAATTGGACTCCTTTTAGTGTGAGAGCAATAATGAAAGAAATGAACAATGTTCCCTTTCCTAAAGAAAAAAAAAATAAAGTTGATTACATGTGGAGGGACATAGAAAGACGAGCAAAAAATTATGGATTTTTTGCCAAAACACCTGTTCCTTACCCTTTAACAGAATTTGATTTAGCGAATAAAATTGCAATATTAGGTTTAAAAAATAATTGGGGTGTAGATTATGTTCAGCTTACATATAAACGATGGTTTCAAGAAGGAAAAGAGCCCGCTGTTGAACCCAACTTGAGTGAAATCTGCGAAAAACTAAGTTTGGATAAAGAAAAGATTGTTTCAGAGGCAAGCTCTGATGAAATAAATAATATTTATTTATCAAATACAGAAAAGGCTAGAAAAAATAAAATATTTGGAAGTCCGTCATTTGTTGTAAAAAATGAAATATTCTGGGGAGATGATAGAATGGAAGATGCAATCAAATGGTCGAAGGCAAATGAATAATATAACTGCTTATATAATTTTATTAATCGCAGTAATTCTTGGAACCGCCTCAAATAGTTTTGCTAAAAGTGCTCAAGGTTTTACATTATTAATACCCAGTATAATCACAGCGGTAACAATTGTTGGATGCATGTATACTTTGTCTTTAGTTATGAAAAGTATACCAGTTGGAATAACATATGCCTCTTTTGCAGGCTTATGTATAATCGCAACAGCTGTTGTTGGTGTTATAAAATTTAATCAAGTACCAAATTTTTATACAATAATTGGATTGATTTTAATTATATCGGGTGTCTTAATAGCAAACTTATTAGGAACAAATAAATGAAACCATTATCTGGTTATATTTATTTAGTATTAGCTATATCAACAGGAATTGCTGCAAATAGTTTTGCTAAAATTTCAGATGGATTTTCAAAATTAACTCCAACGATATTATCAATAGCCTTTATGTGTATAACTATGTATGGGCTTGCAAAAGCTATGTCTATGATACCAGTAGGTTTTACTTATGCTACTTATAGTGGGGTAACAGTGGCTGCTATTTTAGTATTTGGTATGATTAAATATAACCAAATACCAAATATATATGGGTTAATTGGGATTTTTTTTATTATTATTGGTGTGGTAATGGTTAATTATCTTGGAAGAATTAATTAGCTCTTATTTAATAATAAAATTAGTACCCCCACTACAAAGATGATTATACCTAAAATTTCAGTAATTTTCACTTTTTCTTTAAACATATATTTTGAGGATACGTAGCTGAACAATAATTCTATTTGGCCAATAGCTCTGACAAATGAAGATTGTATTAATGTAAAAGCATAAAACCAAGATAATGTTGCAAGAAAGCCAGCCAATCCCGCTGTAAAACATTCGTACTTGTTTTCATATAATTTTTTAAACTGTGACTTTTCAAATATAATTAAATAAATAGTGACTAAAGTTGTTTGAATAACTAGACCAAAAAAGAGTGTCGCTATAGCTTTTTCAAAGTTATTACTAAAATTTTCTAAAGTTAGTGCTGCTGCTCTAAAATATACTACACTTAGACCTAGGAATAGTCCTGCGGATAAACCAATTAAAGTTGTTTTTGAAAATAAGTTTTTTAGAAATAAACTTAAATCTTTGATTGACAGTATAATTACTCCAATTGTAGATACTATAATTCCAGTTATTCCAAATTTATTTAATTTATCTCCTATTATCAAATATTCAAAGATAGCAACTTGAATTACTTCGGTTTTACTTAATGAAGTCCCAACAACAAAATTTGCAAATCTAAATAAGTAAAGTAAAACAAATGTAAAGATTATTTGAAAAATTGAACCCAATAGTACATTAAATATAAATTTTTCTTGGCTTAGAATATCAGGAATTACATTTAGTTCTTGAAAATATGAAAAAAATAAAATGGTTCCAAATGGTAACGCAAAAGCAAATCTTACATAAGTAGATGCAATCGTTGATACCTTTTGATTAAGTTTTTTCTGTAACGTTGACCTAAGATTTTGAAAAAAAGCCCCAGAAATAGCTACAATTATCCAATTCATTGATGATTATTAATATTGTATTTAATTTTAAAGTCGACTTAAATAGTCTCATTTAACAAAAAAGAGGGAAATAACATGAAAATCTTTAAAAGAATAATATTTTCTCTAATTTTTGTTTCTTTTGCCAGTGCAAGTTTGGCAGAAACAAAAATGAGAATTACACTTCAATTACCGTTAAAAGCTCACTTAGGTCAGAATCTTTTGGTATTTAAAAAGGAATTAGAATCTAGATCAGACATTAAAGTGGAGATTTACGACTCCGCACAACTTTATAAAGATAAAGAAGTTCCACAAGCTGTAGGTTCAGGAGCGATCGAAGCTGGCGTTGCGTCAATAACAAGATTTGCAGGAACTAATCCTGAAGTTGATGTTTTTTATCTTCCATTCTTATTTGACTCAGAACAGAAAGTAAGAAAGGCAACTCAAGCTGGATCTGAGATAAGAGCTATCCTTGACCCTGCAATAGCTAAGACGGGTGCAGTTCCATTATATTATCAAGCTTATGGATCAGCAATAATGTTATCTAATGGTGGCCCGATGAAAACTCCAGCTGACTTTAAAGATAAAAAAATTAGAGTATTTGGAAAAACACTTGGAGCTTTTGTAAGTTCATTAGGTGGTAAACCAGCATTAATATCTGGTTCTGAACAATATTTAGCTTACCAAAGAAATACAGTTGATGCAGGTATGACTGGTGTATCTGGCGTAAAATCTAGAAAACTATATCAAGTAATGGATACTCTAACAGTCACAAATCACGGTGATATCGAATTTATTGTTGTTGCTAATGACAAATGGTTAAACTCATTAACACAAAAACAAAGAGACGCTATAGCCGAAGCTTCTAAAGTAGCTGAAAAAGCTGTTAGAGATGATATGGCTAACATCGAAGCTGGTGCTTATAAAGAAGCAAAAGCAAACGGAATGAACGTTGTTAATCTAAGTAGTTCAGAAGTTTCTGCTCTTAAGAAAGCATCTTCATCTGTAATTGATGATTATATTTCAAGAACGGGTGGATCTGGCGGAGTTGGTGATCAACTTGTAAAAGCTGCTAACAAACTTTAAATCATATAAATACCCCGCACTAGTGTGCGGGGTTTTCAAATGAATACCTACGACAAAATTGTAAAATACTCTGGCTATTTAGCTTCAGCGTTATTTATTATGATAGGCTTTATAGTTTCTTATGAAGTTATCATGAGATACATATTTAATTCACCTACTATTTGGGTAAATGAAATTTCACGATTTTTACAAATTTGGGCTACTTATTTAGCTTTAACTTACACTTTTCATAAAAATGATTTTATCAGAATAACAGTTATATATGACAAAGTAGGAGATAAAGGAAAAAAGATATTAGATTTAATAAGTGCAATATTTATTTTAATTTTTAGTGGATTTGTACTTTATTATG
The DNA here is from genome assembly GCA_902603045.1 of uncultured Pelagibacteraceae bacterium. GTDB lineage: Bacteria > Pseudomonadota > Alphaproteobacteria > Pelagibacterales > Pelagibacteraceae > Pelagibacter. Next base: position 3,653 of record CACKTH010000025.1, read on the forward strand.
GATGGTTAATTGCTTACGACTCTCTTAAAGTTGGAAGAACTAGCTCTACAATTTTAGATGTTCCATCTTTTCTTACAGAATTTGCAATACCATTATGTTTTGCATTTTTGGTATTAAGAGTGCTTTTCGAAGTACCTAAATACATTAAAGATATAATTAAATGACAGTAGCAATAATCTTATTTTTGTTATTTTTTGTACTTTTTTTAGGAGTGCCAATAGCATTTGGTTTAGGTTCTATAGGATTGGGTTTAATGTTATTTGGAGATATTTCTCCTTTGATGATCCCACAAACTTTTTACAGTGTGGCAGATAATTTTATTTTATTAGCTGTTCCGATGTTTTTGATGATGTCTAATATATTGTTAAAAGCAGGTGTAGGAGAAGATCTTTTTAATTTTGCACAAAGTTGGGTAGGAAATTTTCCAGGCGGTTTGGCAATTGCAACTATAGTTTCATGTAGTATTTTTGCTGCTATATCTGGATCATCTGTAGCTACTGCAGCAACAATATCTACAGTAGCATTTCCAGCTATGATTAATAGAGGTTATCACAGAAACTTTACTTTAGGTATTTTGGCAGCGGGTGGAACTTTAGGAATATTAATTCCTCCATCAATTCCAATGATTGTATATGCATTTGTTGTGGAAGAGTCTGTTCTAAGCATGTTCCTCGCAGGAATTGGACCTGGAATAGTTTTAGCTTTATTTTTTATTATCTTTTCTGTTTTTTACGTAAAATTTTTTAATAAAGAGGTTCAAAATGTATCCAGTACATTAGAAGAAAAAATCAAATACACAAAAAGAGGTCTACCAATATTGCTAATGGCCTTCATAATGCTAGGTGGAATTTATGCTGGAATTTATACACCAACAGAAGCAGGTGGTATTGGTTTTTTAATATCATTTATCTATGTTGTAGCTAAAAAAAGATTAGATTTTAAAGGTTTTATCGAAGCTGGTTTGGAGACAATGAAAACTACAGTTACAATATTTATAATTATTGCAGGAGCAAAAGTTTTTGGTAAAGCTATTTCTCTATATAGAATACCTCAAGATTTATCATCTTTCATAGTTACTAATATTAATGAGACTGGTTTGTTTATACTTGTTGTTTGTATTACCTTGTTAATCTTAGGATTTATAATGGAAACCCTTTCATTAATTTTAATCATGATGCCTATATTTTCAATTTCAATCGCTGCAATGAATATTGATTTAATTTGGTTTGGAATAATATTTACATTAATGATTGAGTGCGCATTAATTACACCTCCCGTTGGACTAAATATTTATGTTCTCCAAGCTATTGGTAAAGCAAAAATGTCAGAAATAGCTAAAGGTGTGATACCTTTTGTCATTATAATGTTATTTACAGTATTTGTTATTTACTTATTCCCTGACCTAGCATTATATATACCTTTTAAATTATAATTATGTTTTCAAAAATAAAATCAAAAGATAAAGCAGAACAACTAAGACAATTATTAAATGAACCAGAAATAATTGTAATGCCCGGATGCTTTGATGCGCTATCAGCAAAACTAATTGAAAGAGAAGGTTTGAAAGTTGGGTTTATGTCTGGCTTCAGTGTTTCATCAACAAAACTTGGTATGCCAGACACAGGTTTAATTTCTTTTTCTGAAATGGCAGAACAAGTAAGAAATATATGTAATGCTACATCAATTCCAATAATATTTGATGGTGATACTGGATATGGAAATTCAGTGAACGTATTTAGAACTGTAAGAGGATATGCAGATGCAGGAGCAGCTGGTGTGATGATTGAAGATCAAAAGTGGCCAAAAAAATGTGGTCACACAAAGGGAAAAGATGTTGTTGATCTTGATGAAGCAAACTCAAGAATTAAAGCTGCGGTGGATGCAAGAGAGTATGGAAATAAAGATATTTTAATAATGGCAAGAACTGATGCAATTGCAACTAGAGGATTAGATGATGCAATTAAAAGAATGCAATCATTTTCAAAACTTGGTGTTGATATTTTATTTATTGAAGCTGTTAAAAATATAGAAGATATGAAAAGAATTATTAAAGAAGTACCAGGTCATCATATGTTAAATTTGATAGAAGATGGAGAAACCCCATTATTAGAAATTAATGAAATTGAGGAAATTGGATATAAAATTGCTGTAATGCCTCTAACCTTAATGAGTGCGTCAGTGAAAACGATGCAAGAATGTTTGAATAATATGAAAAATAAAGTTTATAATAAAAATGTTTCTAAATTTTCAGACTTAAGAGATATAGTTGGCTTCAACGAATATTACGATATTGAAGACAAATATAAATAATGTTTCCAAAAAAATTTTCTAAAATTCTTTTCGTTTTTTTTATGGGTTTAGGAATGAGTTTGTTAATGACCCTAATTATTACATTTATAAATACAGGTTATGATGAATTTTATTATAAAAGATTTTTCAAAGCTTGGTCTATTAGTTTGCCAGTTGCATTAGTTGCAACGACTTTTGTTGCACCATTGGTTAATAAATTGGTGGAAAAAATTACTAAATAGAGAGGATGTCATATGAGTGAAAATATAGCTTTTATAGGAGTTGGTAATATGGGAAACCCAATGGCCTGTAATTTAAAGAATGCTGGGAAAAAAGTTAAGGTTTTTGATGTTTCTAATGAAATGATTGATAAAGCCATTGAAAATAACCTTGATGTTGAAAAGGATTTTGGAAAACTAATCAATAGTGAAACGTCTGTTGTAATCACTATGCTGCCTGAGGGTAAACATTCAAAAGAAGTTTATTTAAAAGAAAACGGTGTTTTAGATAAAGTTTCTAAAAATTGTCTACTAATAGATTGTTCAACAATCGATATAGATACTTCTAAGGAAATAGGAAAGAAAGCAAATGAAAAAGGTATTAAGATGATTGATGCACCGGTAAGTGGTGGAGTGATGGGCGCACAAAAAGCAACTTTAAATATTATGGTCGGTGGATCCGTTGATGCATTTAATAAAGCTTTACCTATTTTAAAATTAATGGGTAAAAACATATACCATGCTGGAGAGATAGGAAGCGGAAACGGTGCAAAGATTTGTAACAACATGTCTCTTGGAATAACAATGATTGCTGCTTCAGAGTCATTAATGTTAGCAAGAAGATTGAATATAGATATCAAGAAAGTTCATGAAATAATGAAAAATGCTTCTGGAAATAGTTGGCCTATTTCAGTTTATCCACCTTTGCCTGGATTAATTGAAGGAACTCCATCTAACAATAAATATAAGCCTGGCTTTTCCGCAGGTATGATGAACAAAGATTTAAAACTTGCAAATGAATGTGCTAAAAATGCAAATGCATCTACCCCATTAGGAGAGATGGCATTAGAAATATATTCAAAGTTTTGTGAGGATGGAAACGGTTCGAAAGATTTTTCCGCTATATCAAAGGTTATTGGTGGAGATGCTTGGGATTATCCAATAGAATAACTACCAAGATGAATTTGGACTTTCCAAAAATTTTAACTCATCTGGTGTTGATTTTCTTCCCATAACTTTATTTCGATGAGGATATCTGTGAAATTTTTTAATTGCAGAGGTATGATCTTTCCAAAATTTTTTTATCTCATTATAGTTTGGATGGTTAGATAAATAGTTATCCAACAATTTATATGCTCTATCATGATCTATAACTTCTTCACTGTGAATGTATGGCAGTAGCATGAAAAATCGTTGATATTCATCCATTTGATCGAGATACCCGTTATAGACTGCATCATTTACAATCAGTCTTGCTTTATGGTCAAACTCAAAAGCTTTTTTATCATCTCTATATAAATTTCTTGAAAATTGATCCAATAAAATAACTAAAGCTAGAGTGCTTAATGGTTCATCTTGCCAATCATCATATTCATTTAAAGTAGCTTTTTCATGATCATCTTTAAATTTGTCTCTAATCAATTGATCAAAATTATCATCTCTTTTAAATCGCTTTTCAACGACCATATCATCAAACCAAAAATCTAATATTGCTTTGGCTCTATCATTCATAAACTTTATCAACTTTTACCTGATATGACTCAACAAGTCTGTTGGTTTCATTTGCCATTGCAACGACTGCAATAAGTTCACTTAACATCTCTGTAGTAGCGCCTTTAGATTTGGCAGCGATACTGTGAGATTTAATACAATACTCACAACTATTTGTCATTGAAACTGCTACATAAATAAGCTCTTTTGTCATTTCATCTAAAGCGCCTTTTTTCATCACTTGCTGTATAGAAGTCCAAGTTCTCTCTAAAGTTTCTGGGTTGTTGGCTAACATTTTCCAAAAATTGTTTATGTAGTCTGTATTTCTCTTCTTTTTTATATCTTCAAATACCTCTTTTACCTTTCCTGTAGCATCTGCTTCTTCAATCATATTAAAAACTGCCATTTCACCTCCTTAATTGTAAATTATTTCTATTTTAGGCATTAATCTTAATAATTCCTTAGTATATTCATGATTTGGATATTTAAACAACTCTTCTGTCTCAGACACCTCAGATTATTAAAATAAAAATCTAACTTATTAATTGTGTAAACTAAAGTGATTTAATTCACTATTTTTTTGAAGTTTTCGTAAAGAATTTTTGAATATTTATTCATAGATTGAATATTGTCTTTCGCATCACTATCAAATTTATCAAGAGCTCCCTGTCCTAACTGTTTCTCTAAAGCAGACTTATATTCAGGCACACACCCCCATTCTCCTACAGTGGTATCTTTTATCTCTATATGAAATTGAATACCATAAGCATGTTTTTTGTATTTAAAGATTTGGTATTTTGTTTCAGGAGATGACGCTAAAAGAGTTATATCATTATTATTTTCTAGATTTTGAACTTCATATGAATGCCATTGGAGTGATTTAATAATATCAGGATATTCTTTAAATAATAAATCGTCCTTTTTACTATTTAAAAAATTAATATCTAAAATACCTATCTCTGGATTTTTTGATTTAACTACTTTACCTCCAACTACCTCTCCTAATAATTGACAACCTAAACAAAAACCTAAATATGGTTTATTTAAGTCTACTACAAATTCTTTGATTTTTTTTTTCTCTTCTATTAACCAAGGGTAATCTTTTTCCATCCAAGTATCCATTGGTCCGCCCATACAAAACATTGCATCAAATCCAGTTAAATCATCAGGTAGTTTTTCTCCTTCGTCAAGTTCTACAGTTTTGATATGAACTTTATCCTTTAACATTAAATCTTTAATATAACCAGGGTCCTCAATTTTAATGTGTTGAAGAACAATTATATTTTTCATGTAGCTGGCTTGAGCAATTTTAAAATTTTTTTATGATTTGATAAATTATTTGAAACAATTATGTTTCCACCTAATGAAGCATCTTTATTATCCCATGTAGTAATTATTCCACCTGATGCTTTAATAATTGGTATTATCGGATGTATATCCCAAATTTTGTTTGCACATTGAGCTACAATATCTAGTCTTCCCTCTGCTAATTGGCAATATGTTAGTGCATCGAAACATGGAAACTGCATTCTATTGATAAATTTCATTATTTTTTTTTGTTTTTGAAAGGACAAAGTTCCGTGAAAAGCAGCAGCTAGTTTCAAATAATTAAATTTTATTTTTTTGTTTACTTTTAATTTTCTTTTTTTTCCATTTTCAAACACAAAAGCAGATTTATCATCTTGATTTAAATAGTATCTTTTCATTCTTGGAAAATTTGCTAAACCAACTTTAGGGGCGTCGTTATAATTTAGAGAAATTAAATTGCTCCATGTAGGATTTCCAGCGACAAATGATCTTGTCCCATCAATTGGGTCAATTATCCATGAAAACAGACTTTTTGTCTTTTTTGCTCCAAACTCTTCACCGATAATTTGATGATCTGGGAACTTATCATTAATCTTTTTTCTTATAAATTTTTCAAAAGCTTTATCAGCACTGGTAACTGGATCGTAACCTTTACCTTTTAACTTGTTATTAATTGTAAAAGTTTTGTTAAGTTTAGTGTAATAGAAATTAGTTAAATCCTTAGCAAGCTGATTCAAGAAGGTATAATAAATCTTGAAATCTTTTGTTTTTTTGAAGGTCATTTATCTGATGAGTAATAGTTAAAATATACAACTAGTTCAAATAAAATATCTTGAAAATTTTAGAATTTGATAGAAGAATCCAAATAGATGAAAATAGAAATCGATTCTAAAAAAGTATTTATAAATAATGGAAATAATAAAGAAGAAATACATCCTTTTTGGCTGAGAGAAAGAATAAATAACGAAGATGCTCTGGATAAAGGAAATCAACAAAGATTATTTGACCCAAATTCTATAAATACTAACATTGATATAGAAAAAATTGAGAATGAAGATGGATTACTTAATTTATTTTTCAATGATGGAACCAATTATAAAATAAAAGAAGATCAAATATTAAATGAGTATAAATCGCAAAATCTTGATCCTATTTCAATTGATAAAATTAAATGGGACTCAAATTTTAATAATTTTCAAAGATTTAAATTTGAAAATGACATTTTTGAAAAAAAAATCATGTATGATTTATTGGTATCATTTTATAAATATGGATTTGTAGTCTTAACAAATGTTCCAACAGAAGATAATTTTATTATAAAATTTGCTAATTCAATTGGTAGTGTCAGAAGAACAAATTTTGGGGAATTTTTTAATGTTAGATCTGTGCCTAATCCAAATGATTTAGCCTATTCATCATTAGCATTATCTCCTCATACAGATAATCCGTATAGAAAACCAGTTCCGTGTGTTCAATTATTGCATTGTATTACAAATAATGTGAGTGGAGGAAATTCAACCTTGGTTGATGGTTTCACAGTAAGTGAAAAAATCAAAGAGGATTATCCAGAATATTACGAAATTTTATCTTCAGTTAAGGTAAAATTTAAATTTATAGACAAAACAGTTGTTCTAGAAGATATGTCTGAATTAATTAAATTGGATGAAAAAAATAATTTTAAACAAGTTAGATTTAGTCCAAGATTAGATTATGCTCCGATATTAGAAAAAACAAAATTGGATTTATTCTATAAAGCTAGAAATAAAATTTCTGAATTATACAACTCTGATAAATATAAAGTTGAATTTAAATTAGAGACTGGAGATCTATTAATGATGGACAATCATAGATTGCTTCATGGAAGAACAAAGTATGATGTTAACGAAGGTGATAGATATTTACAAGGATGCTACATTGATTTTGATAGTACAGAAGGTAAACTTCGACATTTAAAAAGAAAATTTAATCTTTAAATAATTCTTTTATTTTCTCTTCAGCGTTTTTTATCGATTTTTCATAATCTAAAGCCATTTGATCTGCTGCAACTATATCGATTTTTTTAATACCAAAAAAATTTAACATATGTATCAACCATGGAGTTAAAAAGTCTTCTCCCCCTTGTATTTTTGTTCCACCAGAAGTAATTACTAAATAGACCTGCTTATCTTCTAATAAACCTTTTCTTCTTCCGTCATCTCCGTATTTAAATGTCAATTTTACTCTGGCCGCAAGATCAGCCCAAGCTTTCAAGGTTGCAGGTGGTCCAAAATTATAAATTGGCACTGATATAATAATTACATCACATTCTTTTAACTCCGATACTAACTTATCCGACAATTCAAACATTTTTTTATGTTCATCTGTTTGCTCATTCTCTGGAATTTTCATTCCAGACTCAGTTAAACCAGATATAAAGAGCATTTCGTCATCTAGGTCTCTATAAATGACCTCATCATTATCTTTTTTAACTTTATCAAGTATTTTTTTTGCAAGCATCCTTGAGGTAGAACCTTCTTTTCTAGCACTGCAATCAATTTGATATATTTTCATTATTATCCAAGTTTTTGAAGTATAGGAAAATACTTTAATATGTAAAATCCTAAAGCTTGCAACTGGTTTGTAATCATTAATATTCCTGTTATCAATAATAATCCTCCACCAATTCTTGAAATAGTTATCATTTTTGATTTTAGATTCTTTGTAACAACCATAAAACGTTGAATCAAATAACCTGATGCAATAAATGGTAGTGCTAAACCAAGTGAATAGAATACAAGTAACAATATGCCTCGGTTTAAGCTTTGCTCTATTGAAGCTAAAGCTAATATTGATCCCAAAATAGGACCTATGCATGGAGTCCATCCAAATCCAAATGCCATACCAACTAATATTGAGCTAAAATTTCCTGATTTAATCTCAGTATTAATTCTTTTTTCATAATTTAAAAACTTAATATTAATTAATCCCATAATATGAAGGGAGAAAATGATTATTATACTTCCTGCAATAATTCTTAATTCAAAAGAGTTACTTAAAATTAAAGAACCTAAAAAAGTTGCGGTAGCTCCGAAACTTATAAAAACAATGGAAAAACCAAAAGTAAATAAAACTATGGGGAATATATTAATTGTTTTTTTTTCTAATAACTCATTTAAAGAGCTTCCAGAAATATAAGATATATATCCAGGTATTAACGGAAGTACACATGGAGACAAAAAGCTAATCAATCCAGCTCCAAATGCAACAAATAATTCTATCATTTAACCAGTATTTTTCATTGCAGCTGAAATGCCTGCAATAGATGTTAATAATGCATCGTTAAGATCATTTTTTTTATCTGAGTTTAATTTTTTGTATTTGATTTTATTCATAACTACTGCTTGAATTATATTTAATACTTCTGTGTAAATATTTCTTACAATAACTCTTGATCTAAATTTTTTTCTTTCATTTATAATTTCTTTTGGGGTAATCTTTTTATTTAATTTTTTAATAACTTCGAATTGGAACCTAAGTTTTTTTCCAACTCTTTTTAAATCTTTATCAGCTAAATATTCCTCATATATTTTTGAAATATCTGGGTCCGCTTTTGAAATTACCATATCCAAGATATCCATCATTGAATTGAAGAAAGGCCAATTTTTTTCCATATCTATTAGTGTTTTCTCAAATTTTTCTATCGATGAATATCTTAAAGCTTCTGCACTTCCAAGCCATGCTGGGAGCATTAGTCTTATTTGTGTCCAAGCAAATACCCAGGGTATAGCTCTTAAACTTTTGATATTATCAATATTCTTTCTTTTAGACGGTCTTGATCCAATTGAAAGTTTTCCTAAAGACACATGTGGCGTAACGGTTTTAAAATATTTAATAAAATCTGAACTTTGATTAATATTTTTTCTATATGAACTTTTTGAAATATCAGACATTTTTTCAATTAGATTTCTCCAATCTTTTTTAGGGACTGGCGGTGGGGTTAATGTTGCCTCCATTACCGCTCCTATATAGCTACATAAATTATAAATCGCTAAAGGCTGATATCCATATTT
>CACKTH010000026.1 GCA_902603045.1 uncultured Pelagibacteraceae bacterium
CTCTCACTAATGGATGGACAATATATGAGATTTTTTTTAGATTTTTTTTATCTTTGCTAATTGCTTTTACTAATTCCTTTTTTTTAATTGGAAAAGACTTAATATAAATTGGTAATATTTTCTTTAGTTTATTAAAACATAACTTATTTGTTTTATAAATTTTTTTTACCTCATCATCTGCATTAAATACTGGACATTTAAACAATTTAGCTACAAAAGTTTTACCAGATCCTATACTACCAATTACTGCAGCCCTAATCATTTTTTATTAAATACACCTTCCCCCATCAACCTCTAATACTGTTCCTGTAATCATGCTTGCTTCGTCAGAACATAGAAAACATGCAGCATTTCCCATATCTTGAGGTGTAGAAAATCTTCCTATTGGAATAGTTGATAAAAAAGCTTGTTTTTTTTTAGGAGTATCACCACCCATAAAAGATTTCAATAATGGTGTTATACCTGCTACAGGAGCTATTGCATTTACTCTTACTTTATATGGCGCAAGTTCAATCGCCATCGCTTTTGTTGCGGTTATCATCCACCCTTTGCTTGCATTATACCAATTTAACTTTGGTCTAGGAGATAAGCCAGCAGTTGATGCAACATTTAAAATGACACCTTTTTTAAGTTTTTTCATTTTTGGAACAAAAAATTTTCCACAATAATAAACTGACTTGGCATTTACGTTAAAAACTTTGTCAAACTCTTTCTCAGTCACGGTTTCCATAAATTTAGGCTTGTGAGTTACTCCTGCATTGTTTACTATTATATCAATTTTGTTATATTTTTTATAAACATAGTTAAATAATGATTTAAAATTTGATGCTTTAGAAACATCAGCAACAAAATAATCTTGAGACAAATTTTTCGAAACCTTTTTTAATAATTTTGAATTTAGGTCTACCATTATTAAATTAGCACCCTCGTCAGTGAACTTTTTTGCTATACCTTTCCCAAATCCAGATGCTGATCCTGTTATTATTGCAACTTTATTTTTTAATCTCATAATTCAATTTTTTAATAAATTTATAGTTTCTTCGTCAATATTTGGTTCAATATTGTGCCAAATATTAAAAGCTTTTTGGGCCTGGTAAAGAAACATATTTAATCCATTTTCAAAAATATTATCTTTTTGATTTCCTATGTTAAAAAATTTTGTCTCATGCGGATCATAGATTACATCATAGAAAAATTTGTTTTTTCCGAATTGACTAAAATCATGCTCAAAATCATTATCTTTTTTAAGACCAACACTGGTTGCATTAATTATCATATCAAAATCTACTAAATCACCCCAATCCAATACGATTAAGTCATTAAATAAATCTTTTAATTCATCAGCTTTGCTTTTCGTTCTATTGCTCACAAATATTTTTGAAGCGTTCATTCTTTTTAACGCATATATTATTGATGGAACTACACCACCAGCACCCAGAATAATTATAGTTTTGTTAGTTACATCATAATTTAATTTTTTTATGCTGAGTTCAAAACCATCAATATCAGTATTGTGACCTATTAAATTTCCATCTTCTAGGGAAATGGTGTTTACAGATTTTGTTCTTAAAGCATGAACACTTAAGACATTAATGTGGGGAATTATTTCCCTCTTAAAAGGAACGGTAACATTAAGACCATCTAATAGACCTTGTTTTAAGTTTTCACATAATTCTGTTAAATCACTTTTGTGTGTTTCCAATTTTCCGTAAATTGCTTTTAAATTGTATTTTTTTATCCAGAAATTATGCAATTTTGGAGATAGTGAGTGATCTATTGGATTTCCAATGACTAAAAATTTTTTCATTTATAGTTACCAAGAAACTTTTTAATATCAATTATAGGTAATCCCATAATAGTATTTTCATCTCCATCGATCGATGTAAATAAATTTCTACCCTCTCCTTCTATTTGATAAACATTATATGCATACAGAACTTCGTCTGTTATTTTTTCTAAATATTCTTTTATTTGTTTGTCTGAAAAATTTTTCATTGTGAGGTGCGCTTTATCTGTATAATTCCAAGTCATTGATCCATTTTTAGATATACAAACTGAGCTTATCAATGAATGTTTTTTTCCATTCAATTTTTTTAAAATATTAAAAGCTTCTATCCTATTTTCAGGTTTTGAAATTAATTCTCCGTTTAAATCTATTACACTATCTGCGCCAAGGACTAAAACATCATTATTTCTTTGGCTAACCTTGTTTGCTTTTAGTTCGGCCAGATTTTTTGAAATTATTTCTGGAGATGCACCTTCGTTTAATAAACTTTCTTTTACAGGTTCCTCATCAATATTCGAAGGAAATACTACACATTGAATTCCATTTTTTTTTAAAATTTCCTCTCTAACCTTACTTTTTGAAGCTAAAATAATTTCAACCATTTTTATTTTGTATTTCAAATATTTTAATTATTGATGCTGCAGTTTCTTCAACAGATTTTCTAGTTACATCTATTGTTGGCCATTTGTTTTTTTTAAATAACTTCTTAGATTGTTCTACTTCAAGTCTAATTTTTTCTAGATCTACGTAATCTGATACTTCATTTTCTTTCAGTGAATTTAATCTATTTCTTCTTATGTCATAGAGCCTTTCGGCTTCTGTGGTTAAGCCAATAACACATAGTGTCTTTGATTTCATAATATCATTTGGAATACTCATATCATTTACAAGTGGGATATTTGAAGTTTTTAATCCTTTGTTCGCAAGGTATATGGAAGTTGGTGTTTTGCTTGTTCTGCTAACACCAATTAAAATAATATCTGATTCTAAAATGTTTTCGGTATTATTACCATCGTCATGGTTCATGGTAAATTGTATCGCTTCAATCCTTTTATAATAATCTTCATCCAGGACATGTTGAGCACTAGGCTGATGTGTTGCTTTTTCGTTTAAAATTTTTGAGAAATTAAGTATTAAATCACCTAGTACACCGAAACATGGAATGTTTTTTTTATTAGCTTCTTCTGCAAGAAACTTTGCTAATTTATTATTAACAACAGTATATAAAATTATTGGACTCTCTTGTTTTTTAGCATCATTCAGTATTGTAGAGATTTGATTTTCGGTCCTTGTAAACGAAAATTGTTTTAAATCATAATCAAAGTTATTAAATTGCGCCTTAAGAGCCATGAATATTCTATCAAGTGTTTCTCCTGTTGAGTCTGATATTAAATAAACTTGGTGTGTATTCTTCATGTATAAGTTGTTTATAAATTAATTATAGAATAAGAAAAACTCTTGATTTAGCAACCACATCTATCTTTAGTATACTTCTTAATGTTTAAATAACATTTTTATAAATGTGAATAACTTATTAACAATTTTCATATATATAAAAGTGATTAAATAATCCATGTTTTAAAGGATTATTTTTTTACAATAATGAATAAAAAGTGAATAAAGTGTTAAAATTGAGTAATTTACGTTATCAACAATTCATACTAATAATAAATCTAAATATATTTATCTTATTATAAATGACACCGATAAAAGAATGTTTAATAAATAATAAAACGGATCTCATTCCTATTTGGCTAATGAGGCAAGCTGGTAGATACTTGCCTGAATTTAGAGAAATAAGAAAAAATAACCCAAATTTCATAAATCTTTGTTTAAACTCAAAATTATCAAAAGAAATAACTCTTCAACCAATAAAAAGGTTTGATTTTGATGCAGCAATTATCTTTTCTGACATTTTAATGATACCTTACGGACTTGGTCAAAGAGTAGAATTTAAAAAAAATTTTGGTCCTGACCTTGAAGATTTCAAAATAGATAAATTACTAGAAATTGATGAAGAAAAATTTACAAAAAATTTATCTCCAATATATCAACTCTTAGCTGATTTAAAAATAAGTGAGGATTTAAAAAAAAAAGACATAATTGGTTTTGTAGGCGCCCCTTGGACTTTACTTGTATATATGATAAATAAGGTCTCTCCAAAAAATGGTTTGATAACCAATTTTTTTTCAGACATTGGTTTAATCAATAATTTGTTAAAAATTTTAGATAAATTTATTAAAACCCATATCAAAAACCAAGTAAATGCTGGAGCCACTTTAATCCAAATATTTGATAGCTGGTCTGGACTGATCGAATCTGATTTTGAAAAATACTTATACAATCCAACTTTATCTTTAGTTAATTATACTAAGAGCTTAGGAGTGCCAGTGATTTGTTTTCCAAAAGGAATAAAAGACTACAGCCAATTTTGTAAAATCGTGAAACCAAGCATGATTAATATAGATTATGACGTTGATCCAAAAAATTTACTTAAAGATATAGATATACCTATACAAGGTGGATTGCACCCCGAGGTGCTGTTAACAAATAAAACCCAATTAAAAAAAGAAGTTAATAAATATTTGGATATTTTTAAAGATCACCCTTACGTATTTAACCTTGGACACGGTATTCTCCCAGAAACAAAAATTGACATGGTAGAAGAATTAGTAAAAATAGTTAGAGACTTTACATGATGAAAGATCACCCTAAAATTAAATTTGGTAAAATTGGAGTTTTAATTGTCAACTTAGGCACACCCGATTCGACAAAATGGTTAGATATTAGACGGTACCTAAAAGAGTTTTTGTCCGACAGAAGAGTTATAGAAGTTAATCCAATTCTATGGCAATTAATATTAAATCTTATAATTTTAAACTTAAGACCATCTAAAACAGCAAAAGCTTACAAAGAAATTTGGATGAAAGACATAAACATGTCTCCATTAATGTATTATACACAAAAGCAAGCTGAAAAAGTCTCAAATTCAATATCGAATGAGGACATATTAGTCGACTTCGCAATGAGATATGGAAATCCGAGCATTGAAAGTAAAATAAAAAAATTACATGATAGTGGTTGTGAAAATCTTGTAATTCTACCTTTATATCCACAGTATGCTGCTCCAACCACAGCGACAGTATGTGATGAAGTCTATAGAACATTAATGTCTATGAGATGGCAGCCCTCACTCAAGATTATTCCTCATTATGAGTCTGATCCTTTGTACATTGATGCTTTGGTTAATTCTATTAATACTAAAATAGAAAACATAAATTGGAAACCAGATTTAATATTAGCTTCTTATCATGGAATACCAAAAAAATATTTTGATAAAGGAGACCCATACCATTGTTATTGTCACAAAACTACAAGACTTATTTCTGAAAAGTATAAAGAAATCGAAATTAAAACTACTTTTCAATCAAGATTTGGACCCGAGGAATGGTTACAGCCCTATACTGATAAAACTTTAGAACGCTTACCAAAAGAGGGAGTAAAAAATGTTTTAGCAATTTGTCCAGGGTTTTCTTCAGATTGTGTAGAAACATTAGAAGAAATATTAATTCAAGGAAAAGAAAGCTTTTTGGAAGCTGGTGGTGAAAATTTTGATATGGTTTCGTGTCTTAATGATAATGATGATCATATAAAATTAATTAATAATTTGATTAAAAAAAATATTTAATTGATGAATTATTATCTTCTTTTTAAATCTTTACATTTAATCTCAGTTATCTCATGGATGGCTGGTCTATTATATCTACCAAGAATTTTCGTATACCATGCTATAAATAGTGATGATAAAAAAATTTCAGATGTATTTAAGACAATGGAAAAAAAATTGTATTTTTACATTATGACACCAGCCATGATTTTATCATGGATATTTGGATTGCTTTTAATTCATAGCATAGGATTTCAGCAATTAGGTCAAACATGGATGGTATTAAAAATAATATCTGTAACATTCCTTACTTTGTACCATTTCTATCTAGGGAAAACCTTGAATCAGTTTAAATTTGATCAAAATACTCATTCTCATAAATTTTATAGATTAATTAACGAAATTCCTACAATATTGCTTATTTTGATTGTTTTTGTTGTAATATTTAAGCCTTTATAGGGTTGAAATCTTTGAACAGGTTATTATATTAAGAAGATCTAATTAAAAACCTCCCACAATATGAATATTCAAGAATTAAAAGAAAAAAGTTCAGAAAAACTTATTAATGAAGCAGAAAACTTAGGAATTGAAAATGCGAGCACCCTAAGACGGCAGGAAATTTATTTTGCTATACTTAAAAAATTAGCTGAAAAAGGTGAAGAAATAACAGGTGGTGGTGTTCTTCAATTGCTTCAAGATGGCTTCGGTTTCCTAAGAGCTATTGAGTCAAATTATCTTCCTGGTGCAGATGATATTTACGTAAGTCCAAATCAGATAAGAAGATTTGGTTTAAGAACAGGAGATACTGTTGAGGGACCAATTAGAGCACCAAAAGAAGGTGAGAGATATTTTGCATTGTTACAAGTAAGTAAAATCAATTTTGAAGAAACTGATAAGTTTAAACACAAAATTGCATTTGACAATTTAACTCCACTTTATCCAAATAAACAGTTAGTTATGGAAGTAGAGACGAACAAAATTGAAAAAAAAATCGATTTAACCCCAAGGCTGATCGATTTAGTTAGCCCAATTGGCAAAGGTCAAAGATCACTTATTATATCACCTCCTAAAGCAGGTAAAACAATGATTTTACAAAGTATAGCTAACTCAATAACTGCAAATCATCCAGAGTGTTATTTGATGGTTTTACTTATTGACGAAAGACCAGAAGAAGTAACAGATATGCAAAGAACAGTAAAAGGAGAGGTAATTAGTTCAACATTTGATGAGCCTGCTCAAAGACATGTCGCTGTTGCGGAAATGGTAATTGAAAAAGCAAAAAGATTAACTGAACATAAAAAAGATGTAGTTATTTTATTAGACTCAATAACACGGCTTGGAAGAGCGTATAATGCTGTTGTGCCAAGTTCTGGGAAAGTATTAACTGGTGGTGTTGATGCAAACGCTTTACAAAGACCTAAAAGATTTTTTGGTGCAGCAAGAAATATCGAAGAAGGAGGATCTTTAACTATAATTGCAACCGCCCTGATAGATACAGGTAGTAGAATGGATGAAGTAATATTTGAGGAATTTAAAGGAACTGGTAATAGTGAAACTATATTGGATAGGAAAATATCAGAAAAAAGAATATTTCCAGCTATAGATATAACTAAATCTGGCACAAGAAGAGAGGAGCTTATTTTTGAAAAAAATGACCTTCAAAAGATGAATGTATTAAGAAGAATAATAGCACCTATGGGATCTATGGATGCTATAGAATTTATAAATTCTAAATTAAAGGACACTAAAAATAATTCTGAGTTTTTTAATTCAATGAATAAACCTTCATAATTTTTACAAATAACCTAATTCAATCATTTCAGCTTTAAACTTATCCTCTATCTTTTTACTTATTTCCACTGATAACAGTTCTTTATAGTCATTTTTCATACCTAAATTAAAAAAAGGGGTCTTTTCACCTGTTTTTTCAAAAACGTTTTCAGAAAATTCTCCGGATGTTTCAAATTTTTTAAAATTTTCGAATTTGGTAGATGAAATAGCATTTTTAAATTTTACATCATCTTTATTTATTAATTTTAAATCATTTAAGTAATTATGTATTTTCCCGAATTCTTTGTCTGGATTAGTCACTAATTCTTCATATTTTAATAGAAGATAATTTTTCTTAGATTTTTTCCAATAATTGTAGTGTGTTTTCCACGAGCTAATCAAGGTTGGAAAAGAATGATCGTATTGTTTGCTATATAACCAGTTATTGTCATTTGTGATAAATTTATAAGCTTCCTCTATCGTCTTTTTATGAAAGTGATTCATTATAGATGTAATTACATTTCTAGGATCTCTGACCACATGAATAGTGCCAAAAGTATTTTCATTATTAGTGAAATTGTAATCACCAATTTTACAATTCATAAAATGTGTTTTTAGAAATATCATTTCATCATTAAAATTTATAATCTCCTGAGAAGGAATAAAGTTTTTGAAAATTAAATTAATATCCTCTTCTGTATTAAGTTTTAAATCTTCTTTATTTTTTATTAAATTATTAAATTGAGGAAATATAGGGTATTGCTTAATTTTCTCCAAATCTGCCATATTAAGATTCCCATCTTTTGAATATACTAGTGATGAAACAAAACCTCTAATCCAAGTGTTTCCGCTTTTAGGATATGAAGCAATCCAAATAATCATTGAATTATTTTTATATTAAATTCATATTGTAGCTATAATAAAATGACTATTTTTGCACTTTCGTCAGGACCAGGAACGTCTGGTATTGCGGTAATTAGGGTTTCTGGATCAGAAACACAAAAAGTATTGAAATACTTAACTTTTTCAAGATTACCAGATCCTAGAGTAGCAACATTAAGAAAGTTAAGAAATCCAGAAACCAATGAATTAATTGATGAAGGTATTATTTTGTGGTTTCCAGCTCCTGACAGCTACACAGGTGAAGACATGGTAGAATTCCATGTACATGGTAGCAAAGCTGTTGTTGACTTAATTCACAAATCAATTTCAAAAATTGAAGGATGCAGATTAGCTGATCCAGGTGAATTTACAAAGTTAGCTTTTCAAAATGGTAAAATAAATCTATTAAAAGCAGAAAGTATTTCAGACATAATTTCCTCTGAAACAGAAATTCAAAGACAGCAAGCTATGAAAATTATGTCTGGTAAAAGCTCAATCAAATTTAACTCCTTAAGAGAAAGACTTTTAAAAATTTTATCATATGTAGAAGCTAAAATTGATTTCCCTGAAGATGATTTACCAGATAATATTTTAAAAAATGTCCACTTAGAAACTGAAAGTATTAAAAATGAAATAGAAAAAATTCTAGATGATCAAAGTGTAGGAGAAAGAATAAGAGAAGGATTTAAAATTGCAATAGTCGGGCCTACTAACGTAGGTAAATCTACATTATTAAATTATTTGTCTAAAAGAGAAATAGCAATTGTTTCCGAAACAGCAGGAACAACTAGAGACGTTATTGAAGCGCACTTAAATTTGGATGGTTATCCAGTAATAATTTCTGATACTGCGGGCATAAGAGAATCAAATGATGAAATTGAAAAAAGAGGAATTAAGCTGGCTCTAAATAGAGCTGAAAATGCTGATTTAAATATTATTGTAATAGAGCCTAAAAGTGTTGATATTTCTGGGTTTTTTCGTAATTTTGACCTGAAAAAGGTAATTTTAGTAGTTAATAAAACAGATCTAGGTATTGATAATATAAATAATGAATTAAATAAATTTAATCCAATATACATTTCAATTAAAGAGGAAAAAAATTTAGATAAACTAATAAATGCAATAAAAGAAAATTTAAAAAATAAATTTATCTATTCAAAAGATATTTTTATAACCAGAAAAAGACACAGGGAAAGTCTTGAAAGATGCGTTCAATATTTAAGAAATTTTGAAGAAAAAAAATCTATAGAAGATTTTGATAAAGGAGCTGAAGATTTAAGATTAGCAACTAGATATTTGGGAAAAATAGTTGGCAAAGTAGATGTTGAAGAGATATTAGGCTCAATTTTCAATGATTTTTGTATAGGCAAATAACCGTTGGTATTTGGTGTTTTTTATTAAGTTTAAGTGTATCCTTGTAAAATTTAAGATCAATAATAAATTATAAATATGAAAAATCAGTTAACATTTGATGTTGTAGTCATTGGAGGTGGCCATGCCGGTTGCGAGGCTGCAGCAGCAGCAGCTAGATTAGGAGTTAATACAGCATTATTTACTCATAAATTTAACACAATAGGAGAGATGTCATGTAATCCAGCTATAGGAGGTCTAGGAAAAGGACACCTTGTTAGAGAAATAGATGCATTAGATGGCCTAATGGGCGAGGTAGCTGATAAATCCGGTATTCAGTTTAGATTGTTGAACAGAAGCAGAGGACCTGCTGTTAGAGGACCACGAACTCAAAGTGACAGATCACTTTATAAAAAATTTATGCAAGAAAAACTTGCAAACTACTGTAATTTAAGCATTTTTTCTGATCCTGTAATTAAGTTCAATTTCATAAAAAATAATATATTAGGTTTTATAACACAATCTGGAAAAGAAATTAAATCAAATAAAATAATTCTAACAACTGGAACTTTTTTAAACGGGCTTATACACATAGGTGAGGAAAAAACACCAGCTGGTAGATTTAATGAAAAGCCCTCAACAGGTTTAAGTGAGCAGTTGCAAAAATATGATTTTAAATTAGGAAGATTAAAAACTGGGACTCCTCCTAGATTAGACTCTCGTACGATAAATTTTGCAAATTTAGAAGAACAGCTTGCAGACGAAGATCCATATTATTTTTCCTTTTTGACCAAAAAAAATTTTAATAAACAGATTTCATGTAGGATGACATACACGAATGAGAATGTTCACAAAATTATTTCAAAAAATTTAAACCGGAGTGCCATGTATTCTGGAAATATAAAAGGAGTAGGTCCAAGGTATTGTCCATCTATTGAGGATAAAATAAAAAAATTTTCAGATAAGCAAAGGCACCAAATTTTTTTAGAGCCAGAGGGTCTAAATGATATAACAATTTATCCAAACGGTATTTCCACATCATTGCCGGCAGACATACAACAAGAAATATGTAGTAAAATCAATGGTTTAGAAAAAGTAAAAATTTTAAGACCAGGATATGCTATAGAATACGATTTTGTTGATCCTAGAGAGCTTTTTTTAACTCTAGAAACAAAGAAAATAAAAAATCTATATCTTGCTGGTCAGATAAATGGAACTACAGGATACGAGGAAGCTGCTGCTCAAGGATTGATTGCAGGCATAAACGCTGCTCTTTCCTTAAAAGGTAAAGAACCATTTATATTGGATCGGTCGGATGCATATATTGGAGTTATGATAGATGATTTAGTTACGAAAGGAGTTGCTGAACCATATAGAATGTTTACCTCTAGAGCAGAATATAGACTATCATTACGAGCAGATAATGCTGATGTAAGATTAACAAATAAAGGCATAGATATTGGAGTTGTTCTTAAAGATAGAGAGCTAATATTTAAAGAAAAATATAATCAACTACTGGTCACCCAGTCTAAAATGGACAAATTAAAAATAACACCTTCAAAAGTTGCTAAATACGGAATTAATATCGCTAAAGATGGCATCAGCAGAAGTGCAAATCAAGTATTAGGACAAAAATTAGTAAAAATGAGCAAAATCAGGGAAATTTGGCCTGAAATCAAGTTTTTTTCACGTGAAATTGATGAGCAATTAGAAATAAATTCACACTATAAAGGTTACTTGAAAAAACAAAAAGCCGATATATTGGCCTTTAAAAAAGACGAGAATTTAATTATACCAGAAAATTTAAATTATGATCATTTCTCTGGATTATCAAATGAGGTAAAATCAAAATTTAATAAAATTAGGCCCAAAACAATGGGTCAAGCACTTAGAATTGATGGAATTACCCCTGCTGCAGTATATATTTTGTTGTCTCACGTCAAAAGAAAGTCTATTAAATATATAGATTGATTGATTCGAATATTTTAAAAATTGACAAAATTAGATCCTCAAATGTTTCACGTGAAACATTGAATGAGCTTGAAAATTTTTCGCAAGCAATATTAAAGAAAAATAATACTATAAATTTAATAAGCAAAAATACTGAAAATTCCATAAAAAATAGACATATAGAAGATAGTGCACAAACTATTGATTTTATTAATAA
>CACKTH010000027.1 GCA_902603045.1 uncultured Pelagibacteraceae bacterium
ATTAAATCAACCACTGCCCATTTTTGAGTAAATCCTAAATTACTCATATTTGTTTTTATTTGATTTCGGACTGTTGAGTTTGCACCATCGCAACCAATTAAATATTTAGCTTTAATATTCTGAATTTTATTATTTTTTATATCTTGATAAATTATTTGAACATTATTATTTGTATTTGTAGCTTTTAAGAGTTTGGTATTTTGTTGGATATAAACCTTTTTAAAAAATTTAAGTCTGTTTCGTAATTGCCTTTCTAAATCAGGTTGGTGAAATCTATAACTTGGATACCATCCATTTTCAGTAATTTCTTTTGGTCTAGGCCAATCTAAAATTACATCACCCTTTTTATTTACAAACTTAGTACCTTTATTAATTAAAGTATATTTTAGAAATTTATCTGTAATTCCAATTGTTTGGAATACTCTCATAACCTCGTCATCAAAATGAACTGCTCTTGGAAGAGGGTAAAAACTATTTTCTTTTTCTAAAATTAAAATTGAATAACCTTGAATTGCTAATAAGTTTGCTAAAGTTCCACCTGTTGGACCTAATCCAACAATTACTGCATCATATTGTTTCATTAGCTTTTTAATTTATTTTTTTTTAGCTATATTGGAATATAGCCAAGGGCAATCAATTAATAAAGGAGCTTGTTTGCCTTCTGCAGCAGTTTGCATTCTTTTATCTCTAAATTTTTTTCTTTCCTCTTCTGGTAAATATAATCTTTCATGTCCCCAAAAGCTTGGGCCTTCAAAAGTTTCAATGGCTTCCCAAGATTTAGGATCAATTATTCTTCCACCCCATCCATTTTCTACAAAAAATCCTGATGGTGTTATTGAATAAAATGAGGTCATGTAATCATTAGTATGCCTTCCCATTGTATAAGCAATTTTGTCGTCTTTTAAATTCATTAAGTCATATCCCTGTCCAACATCATCTAAAGAATTGTATTCAACCATAAAATGGTGAAATCCTTTTTGACCCGATCCAAATAATGCAAAACTGTGATGTCTACCATTAACGTGAAAGAAACATAACGATATTGGTGTATTGCTATAATCGCTGATTTTAAAATCCAAAAGGTCTTTATAGAAAGGGACAAGTTTATTAAAATCTTTAGCATGTAAAACAACATGGCCCATTCCTAATGCACCAGTTTTAAATCCTGATATTGGTCTATATGGTTTGAAAGGATCACTATCTTTCATTGGATCAAATATTAATTCTATCTGATTGCCCTGAGGATCTTTAAAATAAATTAAATCTTTAACAAATCTTTTATCTACAAATGAGGATTGTCCATAAGTTACTTGGATATTATTATTCTCGAGACGATCAGCATACATTTTTAAATCTTCTTTTTTCTCAACTTCCCAGCCCATAAAGGCCAGACTATCTCCAGTGTCTCCCGTCACAACTAATCTTTGCTTTTGATCATCCATTCTAAATGAAAGAGAGTCTTTTGCTCTATCTACCTGCTGCATTCCCAAACATTTTTGTGAATAATCTGACCAGTCTTCAATCCGATCTGAATTAACACCGATATAACTTAATGCATTTATTGCCATTCAATTATTATACAGGATTAAAATTGAGCCTGCATTATTTAATACAGGCTCAAAAATTAGGTTTAAATTAACCGTCTATTTTAGATATTATTTGTCTTGCTCTTTTTAAAACTGCGTCACCATCAAGGCCTTTGCCTTTCATTTCAGCAAGCCAGTTTGCTTCGATAGGTGCTAATATTTTCTTATATTCAGCTATAACATCATCAGAAGCTACTATGATCTCATGTCCAGGTTTGTTCTCTACCTCAACTCTCATTTTAGCATTTTGACTATCTATTAATCCAGATGCCCAGTCACCAAACCACTGACCGCTAAATTTATCTACACATCCTTTGCCTTTAGCTGATAATCCATCATATTTACCTTGGTTCATTATCAAACCGAATGTTGCATTAGTTATGTTAACTTCAGTGTGGTATTTAGTAACATCAAATAATCTGAAAGATCCGATTGCAGTGTAAGGGAAAGGAGTTCCATCAATCACACCTTTGTTAAGTGCCTCCGATGTTCCAGGAGCTGGCACTCTTACACCAGTTGCTCCAAGAGTTTTTAAAATTGTTCCAGCAATTTTACTTGGTACTCTCATTTTCTTACCTTTAAAGTCAGCGGGTCTTACAACTTTATCTGACTTCATATGTATTTGATATCCAGGATTAGAATGTAAACCAATTAGTTTAATTCCTGCCATCTCTTTATCTAAGTAACCTTCTTCATAAAGAGTATTTAAAGCTCTAGATCCTGCTTTTGAAGTTTTTGTTAAAAAAGGTAATTCAATTACAGAACTTAATGGAAATTGACCTCCGATATATCCAAGTACCGTCCATGAAATGTCTGCAACACCTTTTGTAACAATATCATATTGTTGTGGTGGTTTTCCTAACACACCTCCTGCAAACATTTTAACATTAACTGCTCCAGCTGAACATTGGTTTACTTTATCAGCCCATGAAGCAAGAATTTTGCTTGCGATAAATGCTTTTGGTGGTTCAAATGTTGCAAGTTTAAGTTCAGTTGCTGAAGCAGCATTTACTATACCTAAACCTAAAACACCAAAAACAAATCCAATTATTTTGTTTTTCATATTTCTCCCTCTAAAATTTATATTTAAATTTTAACTCTAATTTGAGATTATTTCATCCTTAATAGTGTTAGATAAAACACCAATATCAGTGATTTCAACTTCAACATTATCTCCAGGTTTCATGAAAACAGGTGGATTTCTTTTAAAGCCTACTCCACCAGGAGTTCCTGTTACCAGAACATCGCCAGCTCTCCATGCCATAGCTTTGGATACATAAGAAATTAAAATTGGTATATCGAAAATTAATTGACTTAGTTTGGCATTTTGCATTACTTCACCATTTAGCCTAGTCTCTATTGTTAAACTTTTATAATCTTGAATATCTTCTGCTAAAACCATGTGAGGACCAAAACTTCCTGTTTTTTCAAAATTTTTTCCCATACCAAATTGTCTAGTATGTCTTTGCCACTCTCTAATAGTACTTTCATTGTAACAAGAAAAACCAACGATGTGCTTTAACGCATCCTCTGGTTTAATGTGTTTACCACCCTCATCCATTACAACTGCCATTTCTCCTTCAAAGTCTAAACTTTCTGATACAGTTGGTCTTTGTATTGCTTGCATATGGGCTGTTTGGCTTTCTGGAAACCTGTGAAATATAACTGGGTTTTCCTCAACAGTACGGTTTGTTTCTTTTACATGCTCACTATAATTCAAACCTACACATATAATTTTACCTGGATTAGGAATTAAAGGCGAATATTTAATTTGATCAGGTTTTATAGATCCTGGATTACTCTTTGCATATTCTTTTGCTTCTTTAATCTTTTTTATCTTTATTAATTCTTTTAAACTTAAAGCTCCATCTATCTTTCCAGTCAAATCGGTTATTGAATTATTTTCAATAATTCCAAACTTTTCACTGTTATCATGATTGAATGAGATAAATTTCATATTTTTATAACTTTATACGTTAATCTCTGATAAATTAGAAGAAAGTTTATCAAATGAAATTTAAAATTAATTACATGTTTGATCTTTCAGCAATTATATCAGGATTAATATTATTATCTTTAGCTATACTAACTTTTTGTGATGTCTTTGGTAGAAGATTTTTAAATTCTCCTGTTACAGGAACAATTGAATTAGTTGAATTTGGAATGGCCTTGGTTGCATTCTTAGCAATGCCAAGAGCTTTCTTTTTAAATGCAAACGTTTCTGCTGACTTTATAAAAAATGTCTCAAACAATACTTTTCAAATTTTTATAAACATTTTTAGATTTATTTTAATGATGGTGATTATGTCCATGATGGCATATGCAACAACAAAAGAAGCTATGGCTTTTTTTAAAAATGAAAGAGTAACTATTGATTTAGAAATATATTTTTATCCTTTTTATTATGCAGCGTCAGTAGGCATGTGGTTGAGTGTTGTTGCAATAGTTTTTTGGTTAATTAGTGCTTTTAGGAGTGAAAACTCATGAGCTTTGATCCTATTGTAAGCGGTTCGTTATCTTTTTTGGTTGTGCTAATTCTTATGGCATTAAATGTACCAATAGGTATTTCAATGTTAGTAGTTGGTTTTACTGGTTTTGCTTTAATAACAGGTTTTGAACAAGCTCTTTTTGTTTTAGGAACTGCTCCGTTTGAAGCTGTCTCGAAATACACTTTATCTGTATTACCTCTTTTTGTTTTGATGGGAAATCTTGCAAATAGAGCAAACTTATCTCGAAATTTATATGATGCAGCCTATGCAGTAGTTGGTCACTATAAAGGTGGATTAGCAATGTCTACAGTTGGTGCATGTGCTGGTTTTGGAATGATTTGTGGATCTTCAATTGCTACCGCAGCTACGATGTCACAAATGGCTGGACCAGAAATGAAAAGACACGGATATAGCGATGCATTGATAAGTGGTTCCGTTGCATCAGGTGGAACATTAGGAATTATAATTCCACCGAGTGTAATATTGATAATTTATGCCTATTTAACTGAGCAATCTATACAGCAATTATTTTTTGCAGCTCTAATACCAGGATTGATTGCAGTAGTTTTATACATGATTGCTATTAGAGTTTATTTAGTAATTTACCCTAATCAAGGCGGTCATGGAGAAAAAATGACTGCAAGAGATAGAATATCTGCTTTAACAAAAGTTTTTCCAATATTTTTAATCTTTGCGATAATTATGGGCGGTCTTTATCTTGGTTTCTTTACAGCTACTGAAAGTGCAGCAGTTGGGGTCATTTTGGTGATCGTATTTATTTTTTTTAGGGGTGAGCTAACAATTGAACTGCTCAGAAATTCTATATGGGATACTGTTAAAACTGTTGGTGCTCTTTATTTAATTGTTATCGGTGCAAGTGTTTTTAATTTTTTAATAACAGTCACTCAATTACCGTTCACGGTAGTAGATTTTATTAATGATCTTCAACTAACTCCATTAGGGATTATTTTAGTTATATGCGCTATTTATTTAGTTCTTGGTACTGTAATGGATTCACTCGCAATGTTATTTTTAACTATTCCTGTTTTTTATCCTGTAATTGCTGATGCTGGAATTGATCCAGTATGGTTTGGAATATTTGCTGTAATTGTCGTTGAATTTGGGTTGATTTCACCTCCAGTTGGTATGAATTTGTTTGTAATTAAGGGAGTAATGAACAAAACGCCTCTTCAAACAATTTGGTTTGGTACTTTGCCGTTCTTAATTACTGATGTTATTAGACTTGCGTTATTAATAGCTTTTCCAGCTTTATGTTTGTACTTACCGAGTTTAATGTATCCTTAGATTACCAAACACCAATCATTATACCACCGTCTTCAGAATAATCTCTCTCTTTCAAAACAAATTCATCATCAGCGGCAGTTCTATTTTTTCGACCTGTTAATCTTTCTAGTAAAATATCTTTCATTTGATTTAGAATGTTTTGATGATCTTTAGATTGACCAAGATCATTAAATTCATCTTTATCTTTTTCTAAATCAAATAATTGTGGTGGAAAACCTTTATAATAAATATATTTCCATTTATCGTTTCTGATCATATAGGCTCTTGCATCTGAAGCGCCTATATTTAAAATTTTTCTTGCTTCATTAAATGAATAATCTATCTCACTGAATACACTCTCTCTCCATTTGCTAATTTTTTCATCTCTTAGAATTGGAATTAAAGAAGAGCCTTCAAGTCTATGTTTGCTTGCTTTACTTTCTACAGCATCTAAAAAAGTTGGAAGTAAATCAATTGCCTCTATAAATCTTTTCTCTTTTTTTCCTCTTGTTTTATTTGCTTCTTCACTTGGATCATAAATAATCATCGGTACTTTTACTATTTGCTCATGAAATAATTCTTTTTCACCAAGCCAATGATCACCATGATAATCTCCATGATCTGATGTAAAAACAATCATAGTATCTTGCATATTTCCATTTTCTTCCAAAAATTTAAAAAGTCTTCCAAGATTATCATCAATTTGTTTGATTAAACCCATATAACCAGCAAGGACTGTCTCTCTTACGTTTTCTTGTGAAAATGTTTTTGAAATACTATTCTCCATAAAAGCTTTATAGACAGGATGATTAATATTTTTTTCTGAGTCTGATCTTTGAATAGGATAAAATTGATTTTGCGAATACATATTGTGATATGGAGCGGGTGCAATATAAGGCCAATGTGGTTTTATATACGATAGATGTAAAAACCATTGTTCTTTAGTTTCTTTTATAAAATCGATTGCTCTATTAGTCATAAAAGCAGTTTCTGAATGTTTTTCTGGTAACCTAGATGGTTTATTTGAATTTCTTAATCTCCAACCACTTAAAACTTCTCCGTTTTCTCCATTAACTGAATTTGCCCAGCTATCCCATGGATTATCTCCATCATATCCTAATTTATTTAACCATTCGTTGTAGGATAATTTTTTTTCAGATTTTTTCATAATGTTGTTTGGATGCAGACCATCATCTCTCTCATAAGGATCAAATCCTGGTTCCATTACAACGGAACCGATTTCTGTTGTTTTTGAAATTCCCAATCTATTCATGCTATTAATATCAGGCCTCATATGTGTTTTGCCGACTACACAAGTTTTTATTCCTGACTGTCTCAAATAATCACCAATAGTTAATTCGCCAATTGGAAGTGGCACTTGGTTCCATGTAGAGCCATGACTAAATACTGTTCTTCCTGTGTAGTAAGATGCTCTTGATGGGCCGCACACAGGTGCTTGAACATATGCAGACTCAAACATTATACCTTTTTTTGCTAAACTATCTAAGTGAGGAGTCTTTAAATGTGGATGGCCATAACATGAAAGGTAATCCCACCTAAGTTGATCAGCCATTATAAAAAGAATATTCTTAACTTTCATTTATTTCCTGACAGTTAATTATTTTTATAATGAAATTTTACTAATCTCAACTAACAAGAGACTTTTGAGGTTTCATATCACTCTTACTTATACCTGCTACTTTAACTGGTTTTTTCATAGCATCTCTTCTGAATGGTTCACCTAATTCTTGATTTAGAATTATTTCTATAAATGTTGTAATACCTTTTTTCTGATCTTCACATGATTGTTTAATAGCTTTAGTGGTTTCTTCCATTGTATTTGCGATAACACCTTTTAAACCACATGCATTAGCAACTTTTGCATAACTTAATTCTGGATCTAACTCTGTTCCAACAAAGTTATCATCGAACCATAAAATTGAATTTCTTTTTTCAGCACCCCATTGATAATTTCTAAAAATTACCATCGTTATTGCAGGCCACTCCTCTCTAGCACATGAACTCATTTCATTCATACTTATGCCAAATGCTCCATCCCCAGCAAAACCTATAACTGGAGTATCTGGACACCCAATTTTTACTCCAAGAATAGACGGAAATCCATAACCACATGGTCCAAATAAACCTGGTGCCAGATATTTCCTTGGTTTCTCAAATGTTGGGTATGCATTACCAATTGCACAATTGTTTCCAATATCACTTGAAATTATAACATCTTCTGGCATCCCTGCCTGAATAGCTCTCCATGCTTGTCTTGGAGACATTCTATCTTTATCTCTCTCTCTTGCCTCTTTATTCCAAACAGTTCCCGGATCATCATCCTCATGATCCAAACCTGTAAGAGTTTGTAGCCATGCAGATTTTGTTTGATGAATTAGATTTTTTCTGTCTTCTCTACCATTATCTCCAGCATTTGGTAAAAGTTTTTCTAATATTTGTTGAGCTACCATTTTAGCATCACCACAAATACCAACTGTAACTTTCTTTGTTAAACCAATACGATCAGGGTTCATATCAACTTGAATAATTGTTGCATCTTTTGGCCAGTAATCAATTCCATATCCCGG
Organism: uncultured Pelagibacteraceae bacterium; assembly: GCA_902603045.1. Lineage (GTDB taxonomy): Bacteria > Pseudomonadota > Alphaproteobacteria > Pelagibacterales > Pelagibacteraceae > Pelagibacter. Next base: position 7,948 of record CACKTH010000027.1, read on the forward strand.
TAACGTTGAAAATGGATTTAATCTTGTTCCCAATGCTAATACTACGTCAGCTTTTGAAATTAATTCCATTGCAGCCTTAGATCCATTGTATCCTAATGGACCAACAGCTAATGGATGGCTCCCAGGAAAGCTATCATTATGTTGATAACCATTACATACAGGCGCGTCTATTTTTTCTGCTAATTTTTTACAATCATCAATGGCATCACCTATAACTACTCCTGCTCCAGACAGGATTACAGGGAATTTTGCTTCTGATAATAATTTTGCTGCTCTATCAATGGCGTCTTTTCCTCCACCTTGTCTTTCAAATCTTACAATTGGAGGTAATTCTATATCTATAACTTGTGTCCAATAATCTCTTGGTACATTTATTTGTGCAGGCGCTGACCCTCTAAATGCTTTTTCAATTACTCTATTCAAAACTTCAGCCATTCTTGATGGATCTCTAACTTCTTCTTGATAGCACACCATGTCTTTAAATAAATTCATTTGCTCTACTTCTTGAAAACCACCTTGGCCCATAGTTTTATTTGCAGCTTGCGGCGTTACTAATAACAGTGGAGTATGATTCCAATAAGCAGTTTTAATTGGTGTAACAAGTCCTGTTATACCTGGACCATTTTGAGCAATCACCATTGACATTTTTCCAGTTGCTCTTGTGTAACCATCGGCAATCAATCCACCATTTGTTTCATGAGCAACACCCCAAAAAGTTATTCCAGCATCTGGAAAAAGATCAGAAATAGGCATGAATGCAGAACCAATAATACCAAACGAATGTTCGATACCATGCATTTGTAAAACTTTTACAAAAGCTTCTTCGGTTGTCATTTTAGCCATATCAAATCCTTCTTAATTCTATTTTTTAATTGTCAAAGTGCCCAATTCATATATAAGTTGGAGCGAATTTCAAACAAAGAAATCGTCACAATGGCTGGCACAGATATTATAATCCACGATGAAAAAGACAATGTAGGTGTTGTAGTTATTGAAAAAATTACTCCTAAACAAGACTGTGATTGCTGGATTATGGAAAATGATAAATCAGTAAAAATTCAATCAATAGATGAAATACCTTTGGGTCATAAAATTGCTATGACTGATCTTAATGAAGGAGATACAATATTAAAGTACGGGCATGATATTGGCAAAGTTGTAAAATCAATAAAAAAAGGTGAGCATGTGCATGTTCATAACGTAAAAACTAAAAAGTGGTAAAATGGAAATTCCAAAAACATTTTTAGGGTATAAAAGAGAAGATGGGAGAACAGGAACAAGAAATCACGTAATAATTCTACCTGTTGACGATATTTCAAATGCTTGTGCAGAAGCAGTAGCTAATAATATTAAAGGTACAATTGCACTTCCACATTCTTATGGAAGATTACAATTTGGAGCAGACTTAGAACTTCATTTCAGAACAATGATTGGAACAGGAAAAAATCCGAATGTAGCAGCAGTTATAGTGATTGGTATTGAGCCTAAATGGACAAAAAGAATTGTTGATGCAATTGCAACTACAGGGAAACCAGTTGAAGGATTTAGTATAGAAGGCGTTGGAGATATAGACACAATTGCAAGAGTTTCTAAGAAAGCTCAGGAATTTTCAATTTGGGCATCAGAGAAACAAAGAGAAGAACGTCCTATAAGTGATTTATGGATTTCAGTTAAATGCGGTGAGTCTGATACAACTTCTGGATTGGCATCGAATCCGACAGTTGGAAATTTAATGGATAAATTAGAGCCCCTTGGCGTTCATTTATGTTTTGGTGAAACATCAGAACTGACAGGTGCTGAAACAGTTTGTGAAAAAAGAGGAAAAACTCCCGAGGCTCAAGAAAAATTTAGAAAAACGTGGAGTTCATATAATGATTTCATCTTAAAAGAAGCAACAAACGATCTTTCTGAAAGTCAACCAACAGCTGGGAATATAGCGGGTGGACTTACTACAATTGAGGAAAAAGCATTTGGTAACTTTCAAAAAATTGGAGGATGTAAATTTATAGATGTTCTAGAACCAGCAGAAGAACCAACTAAAGGTCCTGGGCTATACTTTATGGACACCTCATCAGCTGCTGCTGAATGTGTGACATTGCAAGCTGCAGGAGGATTTAACCTTCACCTATTTCCAACTGGACAAGGAAATATAATTGGAAACCCAATTGAACCTGTAGTTAAACTAACTGCTAATCCTTTGACTGCTAAAACTATGAGTGAGCATATTGATGTTGATGTTTCTAAAATTTTATCAAGAGAAATAAATTTAGATGAAGCTGGTGATGAATTAATTAAAGCAACGATAAGAGTTGCAAATGGTAGATTAACTTGTGCTGAAGCACTAGGTCATAGAGAATTTGTAATGACTAAATTATACAGAAGTGCCTAAGCTTTAAGCTTAGCTTCTCTAGCTTTGTTCCACTTAGAAATATAATTTCTTAAAATCGCAGCTCCAGTTCCAAGAACAACTGCTAAAACAACTGAAGTAAGTCCATAAAATACTGGAAGGTCTTTAGAATAATCTAAAATAAACTGTGCAATGTTACCAAGATCTTTGGTTCCGTTTACTACTGTTTCAATAATTACATCTTCTTTAATAAAAGTGTCATAAGCAATTGCAATTCCAACTAATAATAAAAGCACTGCTAAGATTGTTTTGAATTCTGAGCTATCAACTTTTTCACTAATTTTTTGACCAAACTGAACGCCAATAATTGAGCCGAGTATAAGCACAAAAACTAAAACAAGATCAATTGTTCCGTAATTAAAAGCATGAAGAACAGTTACGATTGCACTTACAAAAATTGTAACAAACAAAGATGTACCAGGAATTAGTTTGGTTGGCATTCCAATAATATAAATCATTGCAGGAACTAATATAAATGCACCGCCCACCCCCATAATTGCAGCGATATATCCTACAATTAAACCAATAATTATTGGAGTAAATGCGCTTTCGTAAACCTTTGATTTTTTAAAACGCATTCTAAAAGGAAGTCCATGTATCCAATAATGCGTATGTAATTTTTTTCTTACAACAATTTTTTTTCTAGCCTTATCAATTTCTGATACTCCTTGAATAAGCATTAAAGTTCCAA
>CACKTH010000028.1 GCA_902603045.1 uncultured Pelagibacteraceae bacterium
ATAAAAAAATAATAATAGCAATTGGTGGTGGTGGGTTTACACATACGTCAGATGAAGACTTGGATGAATATGTTGTAAATCAAGTTAATAAATCAAACATTAATATCGGTTTCTTACCCACGGCTAGCAATGATAATCAAGAAAAGACCGATCTTTTTTATAAAAGATTTAAATCACAAAAATTTAAACTATCTCATTTTAATCTCTGTTCAAGTGTAGGAGGTTTTAATGAATGGCTTTTAAACAAAGATATAATTTATGTAGGGGGTGGCAATACCTCAGAAATGATTAATATTTGGAAAAGACATAATCTAATCAAAGTATTTAAAGATGCATATGAAAAAGGAATAATTCTGAGTGGAATAAGTGCAGGAGCCGTGTGTTGGTTTGATTGGATATTGTCAGACTCAGTTAATAAAGAGCTAAGTCCGTTAAAAGGAATAAATTTTTTAGATGGAAGCTGTACACCTCATTCTTCGGATAATAATCGACTTCGAAAATTTATTTCTGAAATTAAAAATGGAAATTTGCCAGATGGAATAGCTATTGATGATGGTGTAGCTGTGCTTTTTATTGACGGAGTTCCTTCAGAAGTTTATTCTTCAAGAATTAATCATGATGCTTATTATGTGACTAGACATGATAAGATAAGTTTAAAAACATATATAGAGAAATTAAATGGATAATATTAAAGCCAGTAATAAAATTTTTAGCATCGAAGATGCAAAAAAACTATCAAAGAAAAGATTGCCAAAGCTAGTTTACGATTTTATTGATGGTGCATCAGGAGATGAAAAATTATCAGAAATTAATAGTTTTGCTTTAGATCAAATACGTCTTGAGCCAAGAGTTCTAAGAAATGTAGAGGAAAGAAAACTAAAAAAGAATATTCTTGGATTTAACTATGACTATCCTTTTGGATTTGCCCCAATGGGTATGACAAACCTTTCATGGCCAGGGGCAGACTTTATGTTGGCAAAAGAGAGTGCAAGAAATAATATACCAACCTGTGTATCGATGGCTTCCACAACTACCTTAGAAAAAATGTACGAGCTTTCAAAAGGTCATTCATGGCTTCAACTTTATATTTTTCAAGATGAGGCTTTTGTAATGGAATTGCTAGATAGAGCAGAAAAAACTGGCTATGAAGTTGCTATACTTACTGTTGACGTTCCAGTTTTATCGAGAAGAACTAGAGACGATAAAAATGGATTTTCATACCCTTTTAAAATAGGACCTAAACAATTTTTTGATTTTGCAACTCATCCTGTTTGGTCAATATCTACATTACTAAATGGAATACCAAAACCAATGAATTATGAAACTTCAAAAAGTGGAAAAGGTATTTTTAAAAGAAAAGAAAGTAGAGGAAAGACAGATTGGGAAACTTTAAAAAGAGTAAGAAATAAATGGAAAGGTAAATTAATTGTAAAAGGTGTTATGTCATCAGATGATGCAGTTAAAATTAAAGAAATGGGGGCTGATGCTATCCAAGTTTCAAATCACGGAGGCAGACAATTAGATAGTGCCTCAGCAGCAATAAATATTTTACCTTTTATTAGAGAGGCAGTAGGAAATAATTTTCCAATTATATTTGATAGTGGAATAAGAAGTGGGAGTGATATTGTAAGATCATTAGCTTTAGGAGCAGATTTTTCAATGATTGGAAGGCCTGTAATGTATGCTATGGGAGCCGACGGAGCTAGCGGGTTAAGAAGAATTGTAGATATAATTAAAGAGGAAACTAGCACCACGCTAGGTTTGGTTGGATTAAATGATATTAATGAAGTTTCTTCTGATATAATTGAACAGAAACTATTTATGAATACAACTTACTAATATGGAAAAAAAAATAAGAGGTGGAGCATTAATTGCAAGAGCATTAAAAGATAAAGGTATTAATAAAGTTTTTACTCTATCTGGTGGATTTTGTAATCCTGCAATTGAAGGTTTCATGGAATGTCAAATTGATGTAGTTAATTGTCCCCATGAACAAATAGCTGGACACTTAGCAGATGGACATACGAGAATTACAAGAAAACCATCTGTATGTTTAGTTGGGCCTGAAGGTTTTGCAAATGCAGTACCATCAATGATGGAGGCATGGGGAGAAAGAACGCCGATAATTTATATAACTGGATCAAGTAGTTTAAAAAGACAAGGGTCAGGTGGCTTTAAAGAAATTGATGATGTTTCAATAGCTGCTCCACTTACAAAATATAGTGCAAGCATTACAGACGGAACAAGAATTAGAGAATTTGTTGATAAAGCTTACAGAATTGCAACGAATGGATATCCTGGAGCTGTTCATCTAAGTTTACCAGTAGATATAATGTTTTCTTCATATGAAGAAAATGTTGGACTGGAAGAAAGACCATTTTCACATAAAGCAAAGCCAGTTGCTAAGGCATGGCCAGATCCAAATGCTCTATCAAAAATACTTGAGTTAGCATGTAATGCAAAAAAACCTGTCATAATTGGAGGACATGGTGTTTGGTGGTCAAACTCAGAAAAAAATTTAGAGACTGCGGGTGAAAGTTTAAATATTCCAGTTTTTAATGTGCCTTACCATCAAAAACTTTTAGGAGAAGAGGCAAATGCATATATGGGTTTAGCAGATATTCACCAATATCCACCCTCGGAATTTGCATTACATAATTCAGACTTAGTTTTGATGATTGGTGCAAGATTAGATAACCAAATGAATTTTGGTAACCCTCCTTTCATTCCAAAAACAACAACTTTAGTTTGTATTAACGGTTCCCATGAAGAAATTGAGTTTAATAGAGCAGCTGATCATAACCTTTTATGTGATCCAGGAGTATTTTTGGATACTCTATGTAATTTAAAGAAAAATAATAAATGGAATTTAGGAAATAGTTGGTTTCAAGATAATAAAAATAAAAAGAAAGATTGGGTAAATAAATCTTTAAATGAATTAAAGATTGAAGCAGATAAAGCCAAAAAAAATGGAGGAAAAATTCATCCACTGCAATTAGCGTTAGATGTTCAAGACGCAATGGATGAGAAAGATTGGCTTGTAATTGATGGAGGAAATACTCATTTCTGGTCGGAGATCGCAATAAATTTAGCTGGAGCTCAAGGAAAAAAATTGGGTGGAATTTTACATCCTGGCACATTTAGTATGCTGGGTGTTGGTGTATCATTTGCATTATCTGCAAAAAATAATAACCCTAAATCGAATGTAATTTTAATTAGTGGAGATGGTGCCTTTTTATCTGGAGGCATGTCTATAGAAACTGCATTTTTTGAAAAGAAACCAATTGTTGTTGTTATTGACAATAATGGTGGCTTAGCATCAATTGGTCAACAACAAGAAAGACTATTTGAAAGCGGAAAAAGAGTTGCAACAGACTTTAGAGATATACCTTTCCACAGTATATTTGAAGGTTTTGGGGGTCATGGAGAATTAGTAACGAAAAGAGAAGAATTGGGTCCAGCACTAAAAAGAGCTATTGCAAGCGGTAAAACTGCTTGTGTAAATGTAAAAGCTAAACCTGTATTAAGTCCAATTGTTGCTGCTGTTGCCAGCAAGAGAGAGAAATCATCAATAGAATAAAATGGCAAAATTTAGCTCACATTTATTGAATGGTTCTGATGGAACTCATGCAAGTAACGTCAAAGTAAAGATTTATCAAATACAATCCTCAAAATTAAAAAAGCTTTTTTTGAATACAAATACTGATGGAAATGGTAGGATTAATCAGCATTTCAATCTTAGCAAAAAAGATTGTAAATGTGATTATGAAATGATTTGTGATATTAGAAAATACTTTAAAAAGAAAAAAATTGTGGGTGAAATAGTCGTAAAATTTAAAATGGCAGATAATAAAAAAAATTATCATTTGCCAATAATAATTTCTCCTAACAGCTATACAGTATGGTGGTCTAAATAATATATGGTCTCGTTAATACAAAGTAAAATAAGCACAAAACTAAATATGTCTAGGAGAATAAGAAGAACTCCTTACACCAAGAGAGTTGAAGAGTGTGGTGTAACTGATTTTACTGTTGTAAATCATATGCTTCTACCAAAAAGATTTCAGAAATCTGTTGAGGATGATTATTGGCATTTAAATGAACATGTTCAATTATGGGATGTGTCTTGTCAAAGACAGGTTCAGATATCAGGTCCAGATGCTAGCTTATTAGTACAAAAAATGACACCAAGATCATTAAAAAATATGGAAACTGGAAAATGTTTTTATATTCCTATGATAGATGAAAATGCTGGAATGATAAATGATCCAGTGTTGTTAAAGTTAGATGACGATATGTTTTGGATTTCAATAGCAGACTCTGATGTATTGCTTTGGGCAAAAGGTATTGCGGTTGGTTTAAATTTAAATGTGAGTATAACAGAACCAGATGTATATCCTCTTGCTGTACAAGGTCCAAAGTCTGAAGATCTAATGGCATCAATATTTGGTGAAGATATTAGAAAATTAAAATTTTTTAATTTTAGGATATTTGATTTTTTAGGAACTAAACAGGTTATTGCAAGATCGGGGTATAGCAAACAAGATGGATTTGAGATTTATTTTAAATGCTTTGAAAATTACTTCGACAAAAATGAAATGGGAGAAAAAATTTGGGATATAATATGGAAAGCGGGTAAAGAATTTAATATTGCTCCAGGATGCCCAAATTTAATTGACAGAATAGAAGCAGGATTAATGTCTTATGGAAATGATTTTACAAAAGAAAATAATCCATTTGAATGCAACTTAGAAAAATATTGTAGTGACAAAAGCGATCATGATTTCATTGGAAAAAATGCTTTAGATAATATTAAGAAACAAGGTGTAAAACAAAAATTAAAAGGAGTATTATTTGATGGTGTAGATTGTCCTCCATGTTCGATTCCATTTCCACTTTATTCAAAAGATAAGAAATTAATTGGTAAAATTACCTCAGGGATTTATTCTCCAAAATTCAAAAAAAATATTGGTTTATCCATGGTTTTAAATGAATTTTGTAAAATAGGGTCAGAAGTTTTAGTACACACTCCAGATAATAAATTAAGAAAAGGAATTGTGTCCTCTTTACCATTTTCAAAATAATAATTAGTAGGTATAAGTCTTATATGAAAAGAGCAGTTATAGCAGGATATTCGAGATCACCTTTTACAATGGCAAGAAAAGGTGAATTAATTGATGTAAAGCCTGTAAATATGTTTGCAGAGGTTGTTAAAAATCTTGTATCTAAAACAAAAGTAAATCCTGCTCATATTGAAGATATTGTTGTTGGGTGTGCTTTCCAGGTTGGAGAGCAGAGTTTTAATATTGGTAAACTCACAACATTTTTATCTGGAATGGAAATACATACGTCTGGAATGACTGTCGATAGATGGTGTGGTTCATCTATGGAAGCTATTCATGTTGCAGCCGGTAAAATAGCAATGGGCGCAGGAAAAGTTTTTGTATGTGGGGGCGTTGAAAGTATGACTAGAGTTACAACTGGCTTTGAACCAATACCTTATCCTTACACAGATAAAGAAAATCCAAATGTTTATTTTTCAATGGGAATAACTGCTGAAAATGTTGCTAAGAGATATAAAATTTCAAGAACTGAGCAACAAGAGTTTGCGATTCAAAGTCATCAAAAAGCTAATGAAGCTGAAGTTAATGGTAAATTTAAAAATGAAATTGTTGAAATTGCAGGCTGTTCAAAAGATGGAAACATACGTCCAAAAAGTAATCAAGAAACTTTAGATGGTCTAAAACTTGCATTTGATGAAGAAGGAACTGTTACTGCAGCAACATCCTCACCTCTTACAGATGGAGCGGCAGCAACACTAATATGTGAAGAAAGCTATGCAAAAGAAAATGGATTAGAGATTTTAGCTAGAATTGTTGCAACAGGAGTTAAAGGATGTGAACCAGATGTAATGGGACTTGGACCTATAGGAGCAACCAAAAAAGCATTAGAGAGAGCAAATTTATCAATTAATGATATTGATATTGTCGAAATTAATGAAGCTTTTGCATCTCAATCAATAGCATGTTTAAAAGATCTTGGTATTGATCAAAAGAAAGCTAATTTAGATGGTGGAGCTTTAGCGCTTGGGCATCCTCTAGGGGCGACAGGAGCTAGAATTACTGGCAAAGCTGCAGATTTGCTAAGACGTGAAAATAAGAAATATGCTTTATCTACTCAATGTATTGGTTTAGGAATGGGTATTGCGACAGTAATCGAGTCAGTAAATTAATTATCTATTAATTCCTCTTAAACGTTCAGATCTTCTTCTTAATAACTCTGCACTAATAAGTATTAAAGTAGATAAAACAATCAAACACGTAGCAACAGCTAAAATTGTTGGACTTAATTGTTCCCTCAATCCTGTCCACATTTGAACTGGGATAGTTGTATTTTCAAGTCCTGCTAAAAATAAAACTACTACAACTTCATCAAAGGAAGTTACAAAAGCAAATAAACCACCTGATATTACACCAGGCAAAATTAATGGAAGAGTTACTTTCATAAATGTATTTACTGGATTGCTACCTAAACTGGCTGCTGCTCTCGTCACACTATGATCAAAACCTGATAATGTCGCAGTAACTGTTATTACAACGAAAGGTGTTCCTAAGATTATATGAGCTAAAACTATTCCTGTATGAGTTGCCGCTAAACCTGCCTTTGCCATAAAAAAGAATATTGCAACACCAGATATAATAAGTGGAACTATCATTGGCGAAATCAGAGTTGCCATTATTATACCTTTAAAAGGCATGTGTCTGCTACTCAAACCTAATGCAGCAACCGTTCCTAAAATTACTGACCCTAAAGTTGCAAATATAGCAATAATAAAACTATTCTTTGCAGCAAGGCCCCATGGATTTTTTGTACCGTAAACCATATCTTTATACCATCTTAATGAGAAAGCATCTGGGTCTAAATTCTTCATGCCTTCTGAAAAAACAAGAAACTCTTCTGCATTAAATGATAATGGAAATATTACAAACAAAGGTGCTATTAAAAAAATAAAAACAAAAGTACATATAGCAATGTAAAAGTAGTGCCAAATTCTATATCTAGTTTCTGTATACTTTGGTAATGCCATACTAACCTAATTTAATATTATCAACTCCAACTAATTTATTATAAAGCCAATAGATAACCAAAACTCCTCCAAGCAACATAAGTCCCATCGCTGAAGCAAAACTCCAATCTAATGTAGTTTTCATATGATAAGCAATTTGGTTGCTAATTAAGGTTCCTGATGCTCCACCAACTAACGCGGGTGTAATGTAATATCCAATTGCTAAAATAAAAACTAAAAGACAACCTGCACCAATACCTGGTATTGTTAATGGAAAATATACTTTCCAAAAAGCTACAAAAGGAGTACCACCAAGAGATTTACCTGCTCTCATTAAACTTGGCGAGATAGTTTTCATTACACTGTAGAGTGGTAAAACCATAAATGGTAATAAAATTTGTGTCATTGCAACATAAGTTCCAACTTTATTGTACATCATCTCTGGCCTATTATCGTCAGATACAAGCCCTATAATTACAAAGAAATCATTAACTACTCCTTGCTGTTGAAGTAAAATCATCCAGCTAGCTGTTCTAACTAATAATGATGTCCAAAATGGAAGTAGAACACAAATCATCAATAAGTTACTGTACTTCATCGGGAGTGTTGCAAGTAGATGGGCTATGGGGTAACCCATTAAAAAACAGAATACAGTAACAAATAAAGCAACCTCTACAGTTCTCAACCATAAAATTCTATGTATTCTTCTATCCTCACTAACTTGAGTAATTTTGTTATCCTCATTTAAATACATATCCATAGCTTTTAAATATTTGGCTGAAGTATAAGGAGGTGCAGTTCTTTTAATTGCTTGCCAGAACTCTACATTTCTCCATCTCTTGTGCACTTTCATTATTTGTTCTTTAATACTTTGTGTCTCGTCGATTTTATTTCTTTTTACCTGTCTGAATAATTTTTTTGTAATGGTGTTGAACCCATTTTTTTCTTTGTTAAGTCTTTGAGCTAATTTTCCATGTTCTTTTTTTTCAACAAGAATTTTAAAATCATATAAGAACGAAGCAAATACTTCTTCGGATGGAAGCTTTTTACCGTCCCATGTTTCCATAGACTTAAATGTTTTTGGAAGCATATTTGTAATCATTTTATCATCAATACTTCTTGTAAACATTTCTCCGATTGGAAAAATATAAGTGATAATCAAAAAAATTAGTAATGGCGCAACAAGTAAGAATGCTTTAATTTTGTTTTTTCTTTCAGCTTTTTTTAAGCTTATCTCTAAAGGAATTCCGTCAGTTGTAAGTATTTGTTTTGTTTCGCTGCTCATAAATAAAAAGGGCGACTTAAAAAGTCGCCCTATGTATATTATATTATTCTAGTCTTTTATACTCTTTTATAGACCAGCTTTCATAGCTTCCCACTTCTCACCAAGTTCTGTACCATTGTCAGCCCAGAAAAATGGATCAACCAAAAAGTATTTTTTAGTGTTTGAAGGAGCAGTTGGCATTTGTGGCATCATTTCAGTTTTACCATCTTTGTACCAAGGCTCATTAGCTTTGATAATTTCTAAAGAAGATAATCTGTATGGTGCATAAGCGATATATTTAGCACTTCCTGCTAACATTTCTGTGTTAGTCATCATTGCTAATGCTTTTTTAGCATTCGCTTCATCTGGTCCACCTTTTACAAGTGCGAAATATTCATAGTCAAGACCTTGTCCATCCCATACTTGCGCAATTGGAGCGCCTTCACCAACTTCAGCGTTGAAGAATCTTCCATTCCAGCCTGTTGCCATTACAACTTCACCAGCAACTAATAATTCTGGTGGTTGAGCACCAGCTGACCAGAATACACATCCACCATTTGGATCTGTGCAAAGCTCTTTAATTTTGTCCATAGCTCTGTTAACACCAGCTTCTGTTTCAAGTAATTTGTAGATCTCAGATCCACCTTTACCCATGTAAGCACCATCACCTGCTAAAGCAATTTCTAGGTTTGTAAGAGCAGATTTATAAATTGCTCTTTTTCCTGGAAATTTTTTAGTGTTGAAAAAGTCCTTAATTGTTGAAGGCGCTTTTCCATCAAATGCTCTAGTATCATATGCGTAGTTCCATGAATATAGAATGTTTCCTACAGCACATTTACTTGGCATTGGAGCAAAGAAATCTTCACTTGCAGGTGTTCCATCTGGAGCTGCAGGGAAGTCTTTGTCAAAATCGAATTCAACGAAAATTCCTTCGTCACATCCGTTGATAGTATCAAATGCGAATACATCGATAATATCCCAAGTAATTGCACCTGCTTCTTTTTGAGCTTTTATCTCAGACAATCCACCTGAATAGTCTACCCAGTTGATATCAACACCAAGTTTTGACGCAGTTGGATCACCATACCCTAGCTTTTGAGACTCTGTATAAGCTCCACCCCAAGATGCTACTGTAACCGCAAATGCAGATGAAGTTATTGAAAGAGCAAAAGAAAGAGCAAGTAATAATTTACTTAATTTTTTCATTTATCCTCCGTTTAAACGTTTAATATAAATTAATTTATATAAGGTAAGTACAACAAAAACGATATTCAGAGTCAACAGGCCATTTTGTTGTAGGAATACTAGGATATTTGATAAATTATTTAGGATCTAGAGCTCTTGCGTCTTGACTGTTCCACCCAACTTTTATCTCGTTACCTAATTTTAAATCTAGCTCGTTTGAGCTGTTTGGAACTTTTAAAATAAATTCTTTATTGCCTAAAAGATTTAATCTTAATCTAGTGTGGTCACCATGGTAGATAACTTCTTCAATTTTTCCAGTTTGATTATTATCCATTTTATCTTTTGGATTTATTAATGCTCTCTCTGGTCTTATTGAAACTGTTGTTTTATCGCCTTCGGAATTGACTGAAATTGGGTTTGCTAAAATTTCTCCATTTTGAAGTTTGACCTTACAAACATCTTTTGAAATTTCTATTACTTCTCCTCCAAATGTATTATTTTCACCTATAAACTCTGCCACAAAAGAGTTGACTGGCTCTTCATATAATTTATCAGGACTTGATAATTGTTGAACTTTACCATCATTAAACACTGCAATCCTATTTGACATTGTTAATGCTTCTCCTTGATCGTGTGTAACATAAACAACTGTCACCCCAATATTTTCGTGAATATGTTTAATTTCATATTGCATACTTTCTCTTAAGTTTTTATCCAAAGCTCCAAGTGGCTCATCCATTAGAACTACTGCCGGATCAAATACGAGAGCTCTTGCAACGGCTACTCTTTG
>CACKTH010000029.1 GCA_902603045.1 uncultured Pelagibacteraceae bacterium
GGAAAAATTGAAGGTATTGGTAAAAAGGTGAATAAAAACAACATTCCTAGTAGAGAAAAAGTTATTGATTTAAAAGAGAATTATATTTTCCCTGGTATAGTTGATATGAGAGTATTTGTCGGTGAGCCAGGTTATGAATATAAAGAAAATTTTAGAACTTTGAGTAACGCTGCATTATCTGGGGGTGTAACCTCAGTTGTAACAATGCCTAATACAGATCCAATAATCGACAACGTTTCAATAGTAGATTTTTTAAAAAGACGAGGCAGAGATAAATCAAAAATAAATATATTTCCTACAGCATCTCTAACAAAGGGTACTGAAGGTACAAATATGACAGAGTTTGGTCTTCTGCAAAGTAAAGGGATAATAGCATTTACAGATGGAATTAAAACAATTCAGAATACAAGAGTTATGTCCAGAATAATGAATTCAGCAAAAGATTTAGGATCTTTAATAATGCAACATGCGGAAGATCAAGAATTAGCTGAAAATGGCATGATAAATGATGGAATAATTTCGACAAAACTTGGTTTGCAAGGTATCCCAGAAATAGCTGAACTAATAATTATAGAGAGAGATTTAACATTATTAGAAGAATATAATTGTCGTTATCACATTTCTCAGATTTCATCAGGAAAAGCAGTTGAAATTATCAGAGATAGAAAAGATAAAGTAAGATTTTCCTGTGGGGTATCAATAAATAATTTATCTTTAAATGAAAATGATATTGGTGACTTTAGAACTTTTTTAAAATTGTCTCCGCCACTCAGGACTGAAGACGATAGATTAAGTTTAGTGCAAGGATTAAATGATGGTACAATCGATGTAATAGTTTCAGATCACAAACCTGAAGATGAAGAGCAAAAAAGATTAACATTTGCTCAAGCCGCAACAGGAGCAACTGGTATTGAAACGTTATTATCCTTATCATTAGAATTATATCACAATGGATCTGTAAAACTTGAAAAAATTATTGCTGCATTAACCTCCAGTCCATCAAAAATTTTGAAAATTAATAAAGGTAATTTATCTGTAGGTAATGATGCAGATTTCTGTATTGTGGATATAAATAAACCTTGGATAGTAAAGCAAGAAAATTTGGTTTCTAAATCAAAAAATACATCAATTGAAAATAAGAGATTACAAGGAAAAGTAACCAATACATTCGTAAAAGGACAAGAGCTTTACAATATTTAAATGGAAATATTTATTTTATCACTTTTATCATATTTATTAGGTTCTATTCCTTTTGGTTTTTTATTAACAAAAATTTTTTTAAAAAAAGACATAAGAGAAACAGGATCGGGTAATATAGGCGCCACCAATGTTTTAAGAACTGGCAATAAATTTTTAGGTTACTCAACTTTATTACTAGACATTTTAAAAGCGGTTTTGCCAATAATTTATGTTAAGTTAAATTATCCAGAATTTATTTACATTTGTTCATTATCTGTTTTTTTAGGACATGTTTTTCCAATATGGTTAAAATTTAAAGGTGGTAAGGGTGTTGCAACATATGTTGGAATGTTGATTATTTTAAATTATTTTTTGGGTATTGTTTTTGGTATTGTTTGGGTAATTACATATTTAATTTCTAAATACTCTTCATTAGGATCAATTCTTGGATCATTAAGTGTTCCTATTTTTATATATTTTTATAGTAATGATAACATTATGTTTTACTTCATAATGTTTATTTTAATTTTTTACACTCATAGAGAAAACGTTAAACGCTTGATAAATAAAGAAGAAACTAAGACAAAAATTTAATAATTTGACAGTTTAACTGTTTTAAGTACGTTCTCTAAATATGAATCTAGTAATTGTTGAAAGTCCAGCAAAAGCAAAAACAATTAATAAATATTTAGGATCAGATTATACAGTTCTTGCAAGTTATGGGCATATAAGAGATCTGCCTTCGAAAAATGGTTCTGTTGATCCTGAAAATGATTTTAAAATGATTTGGGAAGTAGATAGTTTTTCAAAAAAATATTTAAAAGAAATTACAGATAGTGCTAAAGATTCAAAAAAAATTATTCTAGCTACTGACCCTGACAGAGAAGGTGAAGCAATAGCTTGGCATGTAAAAGAGTTTCTTGAAGAAAAAAAATTATTAAAAGATAAAGAAGTTGAAAGAGTTGTTTTCAACGAAATAACAAAAAAAGCAGTTACAAATGGAATAGATAATCCAAGAAAAATAGAGCCACATTTAGTTGATGCTTATATGGCAAGAAGAGCTCTAGATTATCTAGTAGGTTTTAATATCTCCCCCATTCTATGGACAAAATTACCAGGTTCTAAATCTGCTGGTCGAGTTCAGTCTGTAGCTCTAAGACTTTTAACCGAAAGAGAACAGGAAATAGAAGTTTTTCAACCAAAAGAATTTTGGACTTTAAATATAATTTTTAAAAATAACAAAAATGAAAAAATAAATACAACTATTTCACAATTAGATGGAAATAAGGTTGAGAAATTTTCATTTAAAAACAAACAAGATATTAACGACGCTTTATCAAAAATAAAAAATAAAAAATATAACATAACAGATATAAGTTCAAAAACTTATAACAGAAATCCATCAGGACCTTTTACTACATCGACATTACAACAAACAGCATCAAGTAAACTTGGCTTTGGAGCATCAAGGACAATGCAAATTGCCCAAAGACTATATCAAGGAATTGATATTGAAGGTGAAACCGTAGGATTAATTACTTATATGAGAACAGATGGAACTAATATTTCAAAAGATGCGATAACATCTTTTAGAGATTTTATAATGCAGAATTATGGTGATAAATATTTACCAGAACAACCTCTAAATTATAGTGGCAAAAAAGCAAAGAATGCTCAAGAAGCTCACGAAGCTATACGTCCAACAGAAATAATTCGAAAACCAGAAGATATGAAAAAATACTTAAGTACTGATCAATATAAACTTTATAATTTAATATGGTCTAGATCTTTATCATCACAAATGCAGTCAGCCAAATTTGATAGAAAAACTATTACAATCAACTCAGATGATGATAAAAATATATTCAAAGCTAGTGGTTCAACATTAAAATTTGATGGCTTCCTTAAACTATATAAGATCGATGAAAATGACGATGACAATGAAAATATTTTGCCAGATGTTGAAAAAAGTGATGTAATGTTTGAAGATCATATTGATGAACAGCACTATACACAACCACCACCTAGATATTCAGAGGCAAGTCTAGTTAAAAAATTAGAGGAGCTAGGAATTGGAAGACCATCTACTTATGCAAGTATTATTTCAGTAATAGCTAATAGAGGTTATGCTGACATAAATAATAAAAGATTTTTCCCAACTGATAGAGGGAAATTACTTTCTGCGTTTTTAGAAAAATTATTTACCAAATATGTTGATTATGATTTTACTGCAAAATTAGAAGATCAATTAGATGATATAACTTCAGGTAAAGAAAATTGGATAAAAGTTTTAGAGAATTTTTGGAAAGACTTTAATTCTAATGTTTCAGGTGTGAAAGAAAAAAGAACCAGAGAAGTATTAGACCTATTAAATGAAAGTCTTGGATCACTAATATTTGAGGTCGATAAGGATGGAAATATTGATAGAAAATGCAAGCTTTGTGAATCTGGGCAATTAAGTTTAAAAAATAGTTTTAGAGGTGGTGCTTTTATTGGGTGTTCAAATTATCCAGACTGCAAATTTACAAGACCACTATCAAAATCTAAAGCAGCACAACAATTGACACTAGCAGAACCTAAATTCATTGGAAAAAATGATAAAGGTAAAGATATTTATCTTAAAAATGGAAGATTTGGCCCATATTTGCAATTTGAAAAAGAAATCATAGAGGAAGATGAAAAAACTAAAAAGAAAAAAAGAAAATTAAAGAAAGAAGAAAATAATTTAAAAAATGTTTCTATCCCTAAAGGAATTGAGATTGAAAATCTTGATTTAGAAAAGGCAAAATACTTATGCTCATTACCATTAAGTTTAGGTAAAAATCCTGAAAATGATAAAGATATTACAGTGAATGTTGGAAGATTTGGCCCTTACCTTAAATGTGAAAATAAATCTGCTAGACTAGAAAATGTGGACGAATTATTCACAATTGGATTAAATAGAGCTGTTACATTAATTGCTGAAGCTAAACCAGGAAGAATTTCATCATCTATGATAAAAGATTTAGGAGAGCACCCTGAAGATAAAAAGCCAGTTAGAGTCATGAAAGGTCAGTATGGACCTTACATTAAATACAAATCTTTAAACGCGACTATACCTGAAGAAAAAGATCCTGTTGAATTAACTATGGAAGAAGCATTAATTTTAATTGAGAAAAGAAAAGAATACGATAGAAATAAAAAGAAAAAGAAAGGCAAATAATGTCAGCAGATGAAAATTTAAAAAATTTAAATATCAAATTACCAAAAGCTAATGATCCTGTTGGATCATATGCTGCTACAAGAATATCTGGAAATTTACTATACATATCTGGTCAAATATCAATTGA
Organism: uncultured Pelagibacteraceae bacterium; assembly: GCA_902603045.1. Lineage (GTDB taxonomy): Bacteria > Pseudomonadota > Alphaproteobacteria > Pelagibacterales > Pelagibacteraceae > Pelagibacter. The sequence goes on from CACKTH010000029.1 coordinate 4,509, forward strand.
TGAGAATGGAAAATTAATTAAGGGAAAACTCGGAAAAGATTTTAATACTGAACAAGGTTATGAGGCAGCTAAAAGATGTGCATTAAGCATAATATCTCAAGCAAAAAAATCATGTGGTGATGATTTATCCAAAATTAAATCATGTTTGAAACTTACTGGATATGTTAATTCTACTGATGATTTTACTGAGCAGCCAAAAGTCATAAATGGAGCCTCAGATCTAATAAAAAGTGTATTTGATGAAGCTGGCTCACATGCAAGAGCTGCTGTCAGTACTAACAGCCTTCCGTTGGGTGTTGCAGTTGAAGTTGACGCAATATTTGATCTTAATTAATTATCTACCAATACTAAAATAATTTATTTTATTTTTTTTCATTTCAGAAATCGAATAAAGATTTCTCATATCAAAAACTTTAAAATTTCTTTTTTTGGTAATTTTTTTAAAGTTGAGTTGTTTAAATTCATTCCATTCTGTATGAATAATTATTAAATCTGCACTTTTACAAGCATCTTTTATATTTTCAAAAAAATTTACATTTTTTGATTTAAATTCCTTTTTTTTGCCTGTTGGTTCGTAATAATTTATATATGCACCTTTTCTTAATAAAGCTGGTATCATTTTTAATGAGGAAGATTCTCTCATATCATCAGTTCCTGGTTTAAAAGTAACACCCAAAAATGTTATTTTTTTATTTTTAATTTTGTTATTCATTATTTTGCTAATTTTATTTAGTAATAAATTAGATCTTTTATCATTTGAACTAATTACTGATTTTACAACTGAAAGATTTGTTTTAAACATTTGACCAGTTGAAACAAGTGCCCTTGTATCCTTTGGAAAACATGATCCACCGTATGCTGGGCCAGCACGTAGAAATCTACTTCCAATCCTTTCATCTAAACCCATGCCAATTGCAACTTCTTTAACGTCTATGTCTGAATTTTCACATAAATTGGCAATTTCATTAATAAATGTAATTTTAGTGGCCAAAAAAGCGTTTGATGCATATTTGATTAATTCAGCTGATCTTCTAGAAGTGTGAAAATATCTACCACCCTTCTTAATTAAAGGAAGATATAATTTTTTCATAATTTTATTTGCTTTATTACTGCTTGTGCCTATTACAACTCTATCTGGGAATTGAAAATCTCTAATAGCTTCACCTTCTCTTAAAAATTCAGGATTAGAAACAACATCAAACTTATTTTGATTTTTTTTTGAATTTAAAATTTTTTCTATTTTATCACCAGTTGTGACTGGAACTGTAGATTTAGTAACTATTATTTTATACCTGTTTAGATTAGATTTTATACTTTTAGTAACATTAAATACATATTTTAAATCAGCTTTGTTATTTTTGGTAGGAGTTCCAACACAAATAAATATGATATCTGACTTTTTTATTGAGTTAGAAATATCTGTTGAAAATAAAAGTCTTTTTTTTTTTGAATTTCTTTCAACCAATTCTTGAAGACCAGGTTCATAAATTGGTATTATTTTTTTCTTTAATTTTTCTACAATTTCTTTATTGATATCAACGCAGGTAACTGTATTGCCTAAGTCAGAAAAACAAGCCCCACTAACTAAACCAACATAACCAGATCCTATCATGCAAATTTTCATAATTTAGAGATTTCAATTCCTGAATTTATATAACCATTCATAGATCCACAATCTAAATAATTACCTTTAAATTTATGTCCAATAAATAAATTTTGATCTAATATCATTCGTCTTATTGCATCTGTAATGTGTATTTCATTACCCTTACCTTTTTTTTGATTTTTTAGATAATGGAAAATTTTCTTTGGTAATATGTATCTGCCTATAATTGCATTATTTGAAGGAGCATCTTTAGTATTAGGTTTTTCAATTACATCAGCAATTTTAAAGTTTAATTTATCAAGATTTTTAGCTATTGCATAAATTCCCCAACGATCTACATTATTTTTTTCAACTTTCATGCTAGCCATTACAGATCCTTTAAACTTTTTATGGATTTTTATCATTTCTTTTGAACAGTTCTTTTTTATAATTAAATCATCAGGTAACAACATTAAAAAATAATTATTTTTTATAAACTTTTTAGTTTTGAGTACAGCATCACCAGTTCCCATGGGTTTATTTTGATAAACAAATTTAATTTTTTTTTTAAAAAAAAGAATTTTTTTATACTCTTTGATTATTCTAGGATCTTTTTTTTTTTTTATTATTAATTTATAAAAAGTGTCATTATTAAAATATCTTCTTATCATTTCTTTTTTTTTAGAAATAATAAAAATAATTTCCTCTACGCCAGCTTCTATACATTCATCTAAAATGTATTCTATTCCTGGTTTACCATTAATTGGGAGTAGTTCTTTAGGGAAAACACTAGTTAAAGGTAGCAAACGCGTACCCAAACCAGCAAGAGGAATAATAGCTTGTTTAATCATTAGGATGTTTTACTTATAATCATATTTATTAAAAATGAAAATTTTAAAAGATGTTTTTGAACTAAATAAGGCAGTAAAAAATTACAAAAATGTTGGATTTGTGCCTACAATGGGTGGCATACATAAAGGACACGCGTCTTTAATAAAAATTTCACAAAAAAATAGTAAAGAAACAATTGTAAGTATCTTCGTCAATCCAACACAGTTTAATCAAAGAAAAGATTTTAAAAATTATCCTAGGAATATAAAAAAAGACATTTCAATATTAAGAAAACTTAAAGTGAATTATTTATTTTTACCTGATGTCAATGAAATATATAAAAAAAAAACGAAAAACTTTAAGCTTAATAAATCTGATAAGATTTTATGTGCTAAATATAGAAAAGGTCATTTTGAGGGGGTCTTAAACGTAATGAATAGGTTGCTATCTATTGTTAAATCCAAGCACGTTTTTATGGGTAAAAAGGATTTTCAACAATACATATTAATAAAAAGAATATTGGGTAAAAAATATAAAATAAATATTGTTGGCTGCGATACTATTAGAGAAAACAATAAAATTGCTTTATCAACAAGAAATAAATTATTAAAAAAATCAGCTATAAAAATAGCATCAAAAATTGCAATCAAAATGGATAAATTAAAAAGATTATCACAAATAAATAAATCAGTGGATTTATCAAAATGTAAAAGTGAACTTGAAAACAAATTTAAAATTAAAGTTGATTATCTTGAATTTAGAGATGAGAAAAAATTAAAATTAAATAATTTTAAATCTAAATACAGACTATTTATTGCTTACCATATTAATGGAGTAAGACTAATTGATAATTTTTAATTATAAAAAATAAGCTCCCACACCCAAGAAAGATACAAATCCAATTACGTCTGTTATTGTTGTAACAAATACACTTGAAGAAATTGCAGGATCTATTTTCATTTTATTTAATGTTACCGGCACTAAAATACCAAAAAGGCCAGCAACAATCATAGTTAAAACCATTGAAATCGAAATTATTAGGGAAAGTTGAATATCATTAAACCATAATTGAACTATCAGAGAACTTATAATTGCAAAAATAACTCCATTTAATACACCAATATTAAATTCTTTAATAATATTATTTGTAAAATTATTTTTTGTTAAATCCTGTGTTGCTAATGAACGTACTGTGACAGCTAATGTTTGCATGCCAGCATTACCACCCATTGATGCTACGATTGGCATTAAAAAAGCCAATACTACCATTTGTTCTATAGTGGCACCAAATAAACTAATACAATACGTCGCAAGAAAGGCAGTAAACAAGTTTAATAACAACCAATTAAATCTTCTTTTCGTTTTTGTTATTACTCCATCAGTAATTTCTTCATCACCTACTCCAGCTAATCTAAGTGCGTCCTCTTCAGCTTCCTCTTTTAATACTGTTAGAACATCATCATAAGCTATCATCCCGACTAACTTCTCAGACTTATCTACTACAGCAGCTGAACTCAAATTATAATTTTCAAATAAATTTCCGACTTCCTCTCTGTCCATATCAACTGGTATTAGTGTTTGAGATTCAGCCATTATTGACATCATTTTTGTGTCTCTTGGAGTTCTTAATACTCTTGATGAAGGAACTGTACCAATGGGTTTGAATTCTTGATCTACAATAAATATTTCGAGAAATTCTTCAGGAAGTTCTTTATTTTCTCTTAGATAGTCTATCGTTTGTCCTACAGACCAATTACTTGGTATTGCTGTAAATTCACGCTGCATTAATCTAGCAGCAGAGTCTTCTGGATAACTTAAGCTTTCAAGTAATGCAAATCTGTCTTTTGGAGGTAATGAACTAAGGATTGTATTTTTTTCTTTTTCATCTACATTTTCTAAAATCTTAATTGCATCATCTGATTCTAAATTTTTTAGTATATTCACTATTGAATCAGATGATAAATAAGTAATCATCTCAGACTGAATTGACTCATTTAATTCAACAAAAACTTCGGGATCAACTTTGAAACTATTTAATTTTATTAAATTTTCTCTATCATTTTGACTTAAATGTTCAATTATATCAGCAGCATCTGCTGGATGCATAGCGTTGAACGAATTTGTAATAAATTCAGCATCATTTGAGGCAATTTTATCTGTGACAACTTTGATGAATTCTTTGTTAAATTCAAAGTTAACTTTTTTATCTTTTATTTTTTTCACTATAGTCATAAATTTACCTATAATTTAGTTGGCACTATTAATACAAAATAGAAATAATACAAATTTATAATGAGAATAGAGATCAAAAAGTCAGTAAAACCAATAAAATATAAATCTGCGATAGATATACTTGAAGATAGATTGGAGCAAATCAGAGTAAATAAAAATAAAGAACTTATTTGGATACTTGAACATGAAGAGATTTATACTGGTGGAACAAGTTTTAGTGATAATGAGATTTTAGATAAATCTATTAACTTTATTAAAACGAATAGAGGAGGAAAAATAACATATCATGGTCCTGGTCAATTAGTTTTTTATTTTGTGATTGACTTAAACAAAAGAGGTAAGAATATAAAAAGGATTATAACTGCAATCGAAAAGACAATAATAGATACTTTAAAAAATTTCAATATAAAGTGTTTTGCTGATAGAAAAAATATTGGAATTTGGTATGAGCATAAATCTGGTAAAATAGATAAAATTGCGGCAATAGGAATAAAAGTAAAGAAATGGATTGCTTATCACGGTTTTGCTTTAAACATCTCTAATGATCTTGATGTATATAGAAAGATAGTTCCTTGTGGAATTAGAGACAGAGGGATTTCAAATTTAAATAAGATAAAAAAACAAAATTATAAAAATATTGAGGATGATTTAATAAAAAATTTTTTATCAAATATTAAAAATTAAGTCTTTTTATTTTTAGCATATTTTTAAAATAATCAGGAGGAGTAGCTCTAAAAGTGTATTTTTTTTCATTTATTTTAAATTTTATTTCATAAGAATGTAACATTAAATTTTTATTATTTATTTTTGAGATATTGGTTGAATTGTATTTTTTATCACCAATAATGGAATTTCCTAAATTAAATAATTGTTTTC
>CACKTH010000030.1 GCA_902603045.1 uncultured Pelagibacteraceae bacterium
AATTTTTTATCGTCTTGAATTTGATTGTTTATGTTTATTAATTTTAAATTAGTCACTAAATCTCATCAGCTAGTCTGACACCACAAAACTGCCAAGTATCACTTGGGTAAAAGAAATTTCTGTAAGATGCTCTGATATGATTAATAGATGTAGAATGTGAGCCACCTTTTAAAACAAACTGATTACACATAAACTTATTATTATATTCTCCTAGATTTCCTTCATATGGTTTATATTTTTTGTAAGGCGTGTAATTACTGCTTGTCCATGCCCATAAATTTCCATAAACATCGTCTGCTTTTTCTTCAACTTCATGAAAAATTTTATTTTCTAAAAAATTACCTTTTTTCTCAGATTGTTTTAAGAAGTACTCTAATTCAAATTCAGTTGGTAATCTTTTATTTTTGTATCTTGCAAAAGCATCCGCTTCATAGAAACTTATATGAGAAACTGGTTTTTCATTGTCAATTTTCTTTACACCATTTAATGTAAAATAATTATTATTATCTATCCAATACATTGGTCTTTCTAATTTATTATTATTTACAAAGTCCCATCCATCAGATAGCCAATACTCGTGTTTTTTATATCCGCCATCATTAATAAATTCTTTCCACTCTCCATTAGTAACAAATGAATGTATTTTAAAAGGATCTAATTCTGTTTCTGATACTGGTAATTCATTATCATAACAAAAAATATCCTCGTTGTTTCCATATTTAAATTTTTTAGTAGTTTCTAATATCAATTCATTTTCCTCTTTGGCGGTTGGTTTATCGTCATTATAATTATAAGTTGGCATTAATGGATTGTTGTAAAAAATATTTTTAATATCCATTAACATTAATTCTTGATGCTGTTGTTCGTGATTTGAGCCTAGTTCAACTAAGAATGATGTCCTGTTATTTTTTGTTCTTTTTAAAAAATCAATAATATTTTCAGTAACATAATGTCTGTAATTTACTACATCTTTTAAGAGGGGTCTATTTAGTGAACCTCTTTTATTTCGAGGGTTGTACTCACCTACAGAATTGTAATAAGAATTAAATATATAATTATAATCTTTATTAAAAGGTTTGTAACTTTCATCCAGTTCAGACAAGATGAATTTTTCAAAGAACCATGTGGTGTGACCAAGATGCCACTTAAGTGGGCTAACATTTTTGCTGGGCTGTATGACCATATCCTCAGCCTCTAAGTTCTCACACAAGGATAGAGTTTGTTGTCTAGTTTTGGAGAATAATTCCGTAATTTGAGATAATTTATTTTCCATAACCAAATTTAATTAAATTTTCAGATCATGACAATGGGTTACAATGTGTTCAGCTGTTTAATATTTTTATAGACACGGAATATAAAATAATTAAGAATTTACTTATGAATTTTTCTTTAGAAATAGGTCCTAAAACTGATTTAAGCACGTTGCCAAAGGTGAAAGATGTTTATGTTACAATGCTACCTGGAGGTGATTATAAAGAGACCGCTCAACAGTCTGGAGAGCTAGTTAAAGAGGGATTTAATCCAGTTCCTCACTTCCCAGCAAGGTCAATAAATGATGAAAATCAGCTAAAAGATTATGTTTCTAGATGTAAAGATTTGGGTGTTAAGCAGGTCTTGGTGATAGGTGGAAGTCGTGACCCGATCGGAAAATTTGATAGCTCGTATCAAATGTTAGAGACAGGATTTTTTGATGGTATCAAGATTGGAATTGCTGGACATCCCGAGGGGAGTCCTGATATATCCGACTCTGATTTAGAAAAAGCTATGATAGATAAGAAGCCTTATGCTGATTATATAGTAACACAGTGGCTAATGGACACTCAGCCTATTATAGATTTTATCTCAAAACAAACAATACCAGTTCATGTTGGAATAACTGGGCCAATGAAAATATCTAGCTTAATTAAATTTGCTAATATTGTAGGGGCAAAAAATTCCATTAACTTTCTTAAATCTAATTTTAGTAAGGCGTTAGATTTATTGAAACCTAAAGACCCTAATGATTTAATTGGGAAAGTTAAATCGCATACTGATTATTTCCACATTTATACATTCGGCGGCTTGAAGGAAACTAACAAGTGGTTGAAGGAGAATAACTATGTCTAATGAATTTGACTATAGTAAACTAAGACATACAACATCAGTAGATCAGTCTGATAGAAAAGTACCATACAATTTAAGACAAAGCGGACCTACTAAAGTTGAGATGCTAATATCAACAAGAGTAAGGAAATCTCCATACTGGCATTTATCTATGAAAGCAGGATGTTGGAGAGCAACAGTTTATAACAGAATTTATCATCCAAGAGGTTATGTTAAACCTGAAGATGGTGGTGCAATGGTTGAGTACGAAGCAATTAAAAACCATGTAACAATGTGGAATGTTGCGGTTGAAAGACAAATACAAGTTAAAGGACCAGATGCTGAAAAATTTGTTGATTATGTAATTACTAGAGATGCTACAAAAATTTCTCCAATGAGAGGCAGATATGTAATTTTATGTAATGCATACGGAGGAGTTTTAAATGATCCTATTCTTTTAAGAATATCTAAAGATGAATTTTGGTTTAGTTTATCAGATAGTGATATTGGATTATATCTGCAAGGAGTAAATGCAGATGAAAGGTTTAATGTTCAAATTAATGAAATAGATGCTTGTCCTGTACAAATTCAAGGTCCTAAAGCAAAAGCTTTAATGAAAGATCTTTGTGGGAGTGAAGTAGATATTGATAACATGCCTTTTTATGGATTGGCGTCTGCAAAAGTTGGTGGAAGAAGTTGTATAATTTCTCAAACAGGTTTTTCAGGCGAGTCTGGATTTGAAATATATTTAAGGGAAGCTACTTTATATGCTGAAGATATGTGGAATGCTGTTCTTGAAGCAGGTAAAAAGCATAACTTAATGGTGATTGCTCCTGCACACCATAGAAGAATTCAAGCTGGAATTCTCTCATGGGGACAAGATATGGATCATGAGCATAATCCTTTTCAATGTAATCTTGGATATCAAGTTTCTTTATCTGGAAAAGGTGAATGGAACAAAAAAGCTGATTATATTGGTAAAAAAGCTCTCGAGAAAATGAAAGCTGATTTAAAAGCAGGTCATAAACCTTACAAACTTCAATTAGTTGGACTTGAATTAGGAGGAAAACCTATTGAAGAATATGCTCCAGATTTTTGGTTAATTTCAGAGAACGGCAGTGAGCCTGTAGGTTTTATAACCTCTCCATGGTATCACCCAGAAAAGGGGAAAAATATTGCTATGGGATATGTTCCATTTGATGGCACGCTAAATGCAAATGGTTTTCCAAGAGGTAAAGTTGGATCGAAATTTAAAGTTCACCTACCAGAAAAATATTCTGATAAACCTGGAGAACCAGTCGATGCAGTTGTAGTTGATATTCCATTCACAGAATCTTACAACGCAAATACAAGAGAAGTGGTCAGTAAGTGATAAGAAATTTTTTAGGGGGAATTTAATTCCCCCTAATTATGACGAAAACCTTTTTCATAGTTGTTTGCATTATAATCGCTATTGCACTAATAATATTCCCATTAATCGTTTCATATAAGGCGCAAAAAAAAAATAAAGATAATTAATGTTTGCTCAGTTTTTAGATATTGTTTTTAAATCGTTAAAGCTCGATAAAACTCTTTATAGAACTCCAAGATATTATGGAGAAGCTGGAATTTATTTTGCAATTCTAATTATGATTTTAGATGGGGTTGCTGGAGCAGTTGCGGCTAACACGATTGTAAAAACATCAGTTGGAATATCTGGTTTAACAGCATTATTAACTTGGCTGGTGTGGGCAATTTTTATATTTGTAATTGGAGTTAAAATTTTTCCTGATAAAGATAGAAAAATTCCATTTAAAAGAGTTCTTATAGCCGTTGGGTACGCACACGCACCAGGACTGATAAGATTTTTTGCTGTCACACCAGAATTAGTGCTTTTAATTATTTTTCTTACTCAATTTTGGATTTTTGCTTCACTAATTATAGCAACAAGACATATTTTAAATTTAAAATCAAATTTAAAAGCATTTGGTATTGTATTTTTGTCTTTTTTAATTATTTCTTTTTTGACAATTTCTTTCGTAATGACAAAAATTAATTCATTACCTATTAGTACGAATATTTAAAGAGGAAATAAAGTTTTTGATGTTCTGCAGGAGTTACAAAGTTTATATCCTGTGAGTATTAAATTTTGAGTTACTGTCTCATCTTCTTTTTTACATTCATCACAAATATCATTTAATTCATTATTATCTGATTTGTCTGATTTATATTCAAAGTTATCAGTCATTATCTGTTAATCCTGCTCCTGCGGTTTTTTGTTTTAACTCATCTGTTTCTTCCACAAATGTGTTTTCAGATAATTTTGTTAATTCTTTCCAATCTTCTTCAGAAAAATTGTTCTTATTTTCTAAGAATTGAATTGTAATTACATCAGCTTTTTCTACAATCTCACTACTTAAATAATTTGAATAAATTGATTGATTGAAATTTAATAAAAATTCTTTTTGATCTATCTTTAAAAAAATTCTCTTTCCCGTTATTTCCGAAGATCTGCTGACAAACGGCAAAAATATCAATGGGTAAGCCATTTTTTCAATTTCTATATCATTTAGTTGTTGGATAGAGATAGATTGATCAAAAAAACTTAATCCAAGTTTAATGGGACAGTAAAATTTTTGAGGTCTATTGCTTTTGTTAAAAGATTGGCAATTTTCAAACTTCTCATTATTAAAAATTTTAAAATATTGGTTTATGTTTTTTATTCCTGGTAAACCAAATAACTCGAGTTGTTTAATGTTCTTTCCTATTTCTTCTGCAACTCCCCAAGAGAAACCTTTCGCTTTTGTTGAACGTTTAACAATCGTATCAATTTCACTATAACTTCTCATTAATTACTTTAGTTATATATCCAATATTGATTAAATGAATTAAGTTCATTTGGTAATGGAGCTCCTTGAAACATGCAGATCCTTAACCATTTGTCAGATCTTGGATCAAACTTTACCGCCCCAAAAAAAGATAGTTTAAGTCTTAACATATCAATAGGAACTAATTTTGAGCCAATGGTGTTATCTTGAATTTCAGAGTATGGATATTTCTCTGTTATAAACACTCTTCTAACAATATGTCTTAAATCATTGTTCTGTAATAGAAAATTACCAATCTTTAAGCTGTTTTTTAAATTAAAAATAGTTTCATAAAGTTTTTTTATATCTCTAGCAATAGCCGTAGGCTGCTCGAGTTCTGAACCATTATCTTCAAACCGATCTCCAATCCTAGGTTCTTCTTTATTTTTTGATATGAACCAAAATTTTTTATTATTTTCATTTTTTGAAAAATCAATTTTTAAAATATCTGAATAATTTTTCTCAATTATTTCTCTTAGGTCATTTATAGTTCTGTCTACAGGTATATTAAAACTTCTATCCTCGTCTGAACTCATTTGAGAAATTAAAGGATCAGTTATTTCATTATATGGCTCCATCATTATAGAAACCAAATACTCAACTCCTTCTTCAGATAAATTTTCCTCTGCCCAGTTATATAATTTATCAAATACATAAAAATTTGATTTATCAATATTATCTTTCAAATAATTGATTAAATTTTGTAAATCATTAATTAAATTCTCAATTTTTTTCTTTTGATATTCGCTGTCAGTATTCCATGAAGTTACACTTTTTAAAGATTTTGTTAAACAGTTGTAAAAAATTTTAAAGTCTTCTTCTGATACTTTTTCTATTTCTCTTATTTTTTTTAACGCTGTCTCTTTAGCTAGAATCCAATTATTTAACAATGAAGGGTGGTTTACAATAAATGGTGCCATTCCCAATCCAGTTGAATTTCCAATTCCTAAATTTCTGCAAATCTCTAAGTCCAGTTCTACAGCATCTTTAGGATTTTTATTCTTTGCTATATGATTTACTTGATCGAAAGTGAATTGTCTTACAAGGTAAACTAACATCATTTCCAATCTAAAAGGACCATTTATTTCTTCTCTATTTTTGATTCTAAACCTGTCTGCTAATCCAAATTTTCCTGAGCCATATACTGCAGTTGTTCTGTACAAATACCCAACTTTTGAAAGCTCATTAGTATTTGGCTGGATACCTTTTGATAAACACTCAACCACGTAATTAAATGCTCTAACTGATCTATTTGCTCTTGAGAGAGTTAGTTCTTTATAAGAAAGTCTCCCTACTTCTTGTTTAGGGACATTTTGTGAAAGTCTATCGATATCAATTTTTGAAGGAATACCATCATACAAAGCAAATGCAGCATCCCATTTAGTTGCAATTACTCTATCAGATCTTTCCTTATCTTCAAGTTCGTTGGCAAAACAAACTAGAGAATATGTTTTTTTATCTTTTGAAAATGAATAAATAGCAACTCCATATCCCCTATCATTCAAATCAAATAAATCTCTGTTATATTTCCAATCTTTGAACTCATTTAAAAATGATCTTAGAAAAGATAATTTAGATTGATGAAAAGATCCAAGTCTAGAAAGTTTCATTACAATTTTAGGATCTCTTAATAGAACTTGCATTAATTAATTCCTTTATAAAAATTAAACCAGTTATTGCCAAGTATCTTATTTATCTCTTCTTCCTGAAAACCTTTATTTTTTAGTTCTGTGTTTATATTATTAAATCCTCTTGCATCCAGAAACCAATTTGGTTGTTTTGGAAAACCAGGTTTATCTTTGCTTCCTTCGCCAAAATTTTTTGATTTTGACCATGTTCCATTTCTCATCCACTCAACTACACTGTCTGGTTGGTTCAAACATAAGTCTGATCCTATACCAACATTATTAATACCCATAATTTCAACTGTTCTTGCAAGCATTTCACAAAAACTTTCTAATTTACAATTCGTTCCATTTTTTAAATGGTGAGCATACAATGATAAACCTAACATTCCTCCACTTGCAGATAAAACTTTTAATAATTCTGTAGATTTATTTCTTTTAGCTTCAAACCAAAAAGTTGGATTTGCATGAGTGATCGCAATAGGTTTTTGACTAATTTCAATTGCATCAAGTGTACTTTTTTCTGATGAATGAGACATGTCGACAACGATACCTACTCTATTCATTTCTTTAATAGCCTCTTTTCCAAAATTAGTAACTCCGCTATCATTTTTTTCATAACATCCAGTGGCTAATAATGATTGGTTGTTATAAGTTAATTGCATAAATCGACAACCTTGTGAGTGTACTTTTTCTATAAGACCTATGTCATCTTCAATTGGTGAACAATTTTGAAATCCAAAAAAAATTGCAGTTTTATTTTCTTCTTTTGCTTTTGTAATATCGTTGTAGTTATTGCCTAGAAATATTAGATCTTTATTTTCTTCAAAATGTTTATTCCACTCTTGTATTCTTTGCTGTAATTCATCATAGTCTTCGTGATAAACTAACGTTACGTGAACTGCATTTAATCCAGCTTTATTATTTATTTCAAAGATTTCTCTAGACCATTTACAATACTGAAGATTATCAATTCGATAATTCATATTTTGTATACACTATTATTATTATTATGATTGTCACTAACTTAAACTGTCCTTAGCTAAAAATTGCAATTTAAAGGAAATATCTGTAAATTGATATTGGTTTCATGAGATACAAAAAAAAATCACATAAAGTATCAATTGTAATGGGCAGTCAGTCTGATTACAAAACAATGAAGAATTGTGAAAAAGTTCTTAAGATTTTAAAAGTTAATTATGAGACAAATATCGTCTCTGCACACAGAACGCCTGATAGACTTTATACCTTTGCAAAGAAAGCAGAAAATAATAATATTTCTATTATTATTGCTGGGGCCGGAGGATCAGCACATTTACCTGGTATGATTGCTGCAATAACTAGAATTCCAGTCATAGGTGTTCCCATTGAAAGTAAAAAGTTAAAAGGTTTAGACAGTCTATTATCAATTGCTCAAATGCCAAAAGGAATTCCTGTTGGTACAGTTGCTATTGGAGAAGATGGTGCAATCAATGCTGGTTTATATGCTGCCTCAATTATAGCTACGTATGATAACAATGTAAAAAAAACACTTTTAAATTGGCGAAAAAAACAAACATCAAAAGTAAAAAAAAAACCAAAGTAATTAATGTCTAAACCTGATTTAGGAATAATAGGTGGTGGACAATTAGGAAGTCTATTAGCATCTGCAGCAAAAAAACTTAATATTAAAACGGTTATTTTATCAGATGATAAAGATGCACCAGCAATTAATTTTGCAGATGAATTTATTTATGGAGATTACCAAGACATAAATATTATCAATAACTTTTTAGAAAAAGTTGATATTGTTACTTATGAGTTTGAAAATATCCCGTATGATATATTGAAAAAAATTAATGAAACCAAATCTGTATTACCAAGCCCTGAAATAAATAAATTAATTCAAAATAGAATGACTGAAAAAGAGTTTTTGAATAAAAACAATATAACTACAACACAGTTTGTAAGTATTAACGATTTAGATGATATAAAAATAAACGATAGATTAATACCTGGTTTATTGAAAACTTGTACACTTGGTTATGATGGAAAGGGTCAATATAAAATAGATAATGCAAATGATTTAAATGAAGATTTTGATTTTTCAAATGGTTACATCTTAGAAAAGATAGTAAATTTAAAAAAAGAAATTTCAGTAGTGGTTACAAGATTTGGTCACCAAAAATATGAAATCTATGATCCAATTGAAAATTATCATGAAGACCAGATTTTAAAACACTCCAAAATTCCCGCTGATATAAGTGATGAAATTAAAAATAAAGCATTGGACTGGGCAAAAACAGTAGCTGAAGAGCTTGATTATATTGGTACTATGTGCGTTGAATTCTTTATAGATAAAAATAATAATTTATATGCCAATGAAGTTGCACCAAGAGTACATAATTCTGGACACCTAACTATAAATTCACACAACATTAGCCAATTTGAAAATCATATCAGAGCTGTATGTGGACTTGAAAAGTTAGAAACAAAAAAAATTTATAATGCACAA
>CACKTH010000031.1 GCA_902603045.1 uncultured Pelagibacteraceae bacterium
TCATCAATCTAGCAGCAGGATTATCAATGAAAGGAAAAAAAATTTTGGTAATTGATCTTGATCCCCAAGGTAATGCTACGACTGGATTAGGATTATCAAATGATACAAGTTTGGATAAAACTATTTACAGTGTTCTTAATGGTAATAAAAAAATTTCAGAAGTCATACAGACAACTGATTTTGTAAATCTTAATTTAATAGCTTCGAATGTAGACTTATCAGGTATCGAGGTAGAAACAGCTGGAGATAATCGCAGGGCCTTTAAACTAAAAGACGAATTAGCCTCTATTTTAAATGATTCTGGAGCTCTATATGATTATATCTTGATTGACTGTCCTCCATCCTTAAGCCTTCTCACAATTATGGCTCTAGTTGCTTCTGATGCGTTAGTTGTGCCTCTTCAGACAGAATTTTTCGCCCTAGAAGGTCTCACACAATTAATGAAAACAATTGAGAGAATAAAATCAAATTTGAATCCTTCTTTAGAGATAAGAGGAATTCTTCTAACCATGTATGACAAAAGAAATAAGTTATCAGGGCAAGTCGAAATAGAGGCAAGAAATTATTTTAAAGAAAAAGTTTATTCAACTGCTGTACCTAGAAATGTTAGATTATCAGAGGCGCCATCTCACGGTATGCCCGTTCTAATATATGATAAAATTTGTCCAGGAAGTAAAGCTTATTTCAAATTTACAGATGAATTTTTAGAACAAGACAAACCAGTTGAGAGTGCAGCGTGATAAATCCATTTAAAAACAAAAAGGGATTAGGCAGAGGACTTTCATCTTTAATAGGTGATGGCGGTATAAAACAGACTAACGATAAAATTTCTATAAGTTCTATAATTCCAAACAGAAATCAGCCAAGAAAATTTTTTGAAAAAGAAGCTTTAAATGAGCTTACCGACTCAATAAAAGAGAGAGGCATAATTCAACCATTAATAGTAAGGAGATCAAAGGATCAAGATAACAAATTTGAATTAATTGCTGGAGAAAGAAGATGGCAAGCTGCACAAGCTGCGGGTTTTCATGAAGTGCCAGTTATTATAATTGAAGCTGATAATTTGAAATCCCTAGAATTAGCAATTATTGAAAATGTACAAAGAAAAGATTTAAATGCAATTGAAGAAGCTGAAAGCTATAAAAATTTGATTGAAAATTTTGGTTACGATCATGAGAAAGTATCTAAATTTATAGGTAAAAGTAGATCACATATCTCTAATTCTATTCGTTTACTTTCACTTCCAGAAAAATTAATTGAAATGATAAGAAATAATAAAATTTCTCAAGGGCACGCAAAAATATTAATTGGTTTAGATAATGCTTTACTACTTGGTGAAAAGATAGTGAGGAAAAAGCTGTCAGTTAGACAAGTCGAAAATTTAGTAAGATTGATAAAAAATGGTTCAAAAAAATTATATAAATCAAAAGATAGTAATATTATTGCAGTTGAGAACGAATTATCTACAAAAATAGGAATGAGAGTAAATCTAAACGGTAATAAAAATAACTCTGGAACTTTGTCAATTGAATATAAAGATAATGACCAATTAGATAGATTAATTAATATTATAAAAAATAATTACTAGTTAGCGATAAAATCTGAAACAAGATTTAATGAATTTTTCGAATTGCTTTTTATTGTACTTTCAACTTGATTAATTTTATAAATATTTTCTCTTAAATCATCTAGTTCCCACATATTTACTTGATTTTTAACTATCTCTTTATCTTTCCAAAAAATAGGTGGTTTTGTTGTAGAAATTACTTCATCAATGTTTGCTGTTTTTTCATATCTTTCTAAAATATTTAATAATCTCTTTGATTTATTTAGTATTGTTCTTAGTATTAAAATGCAATCTTCATCAGAATAACTATTTTCATTTAAAATCTTAGATATATTTTTTTTATTTTTAGCAAGGTAATTATCTGCTAGTTCGTTAGCTCCATAATTTTCTGATAAATTTGTCAATTTTTTAACTTTTTCGTAGTCTATTGATTTATCTGAATAAGAGTAATTTAATATTTTAGTTAATTCTGTATTAAGATTTTCTCTACTTCCGTTTGATCTATCGATTATTAAACTAACAGATTCACCTGAGAGCTTAATGTTATTTTTTCTTAAAAAATTGAAAGCTAAAGTTGATAAAGTTTTATCATCATCTTCATATACTGGAATAATTATAAGATTCTTTTTTTTTTCAAAAAGATTTCTCATTTTCGATTTTTTTTCAAGAATACCACATTTCAAAATAATTTTTGTATCCTTAATGTTTATTTCAATAAGTTTTTCAATAAATTTTAAAATTTTTTCAGTTACCCGAGAAATAATAATAGTCTTATTTTTGTCGAATAGAGATCTATTTCTTATTTCACTACTTATTGTCTCAAAATTTTTAACAAATTCGTTTTCCTCATACTTTGACATCAAACCTTTGAAATTAGCGTTTAAATTATTATTAATTATCTCATTTTGATGACCTTCATTTTTCCCATAAATTAAAAAAAAATCAAAATTCGTAAAGTCAATTTTCCCTAACTCATAAGATTTGACAATCATTAATTTAGTGAGACGATCGAAATTAACATATCATCAGTTAGGTTGTCTGCAAGACTCTCTAAAATATTTTCTTCATATTTGAATAGCTCAAACTTATCATCAATATTGTTGTATGTAATTTCTTTCTTTATAGAATTTTTTAATACTTCTACACCATCAAAATTTACTTTGTAATTTAAATTAATGTTTAATCTAAATATTGTTGGATCTCCTTTTTCGTTTGACGATAAGATTTCCCTCTTTTTTTCAGTATCAAAAATTATTTCATATTTTTTTATACCAGCACTCCTTTGGTATAAATTATTTTTTATAATCTCATTAATATTCTCTTCTCCAGAATGTTTTATATTTTCGAATTGAAAATTATATTTTTTATTTGTTAAAATTGGTTCGTACGAGCATGAATACACAAAAAAAAAACAGAAAATTATTAAAAATATTCTATTCATTTATTAAAATATTCATTAATCTGTTTTTAACAAAGATAATTTTTTTTATTTCCATATTCTTTAAATACTTTTCAGTATTTTTATCTTTTTTTACGATTTCTAATAGCTCTCTCTCAAGAATATCCTTTTTAACCTTTAAAATTGACCTTTTTTTACCATTTATTTGAATTACAAAACTCAAATCGTCTTTTTCAAGCATAGCTTTGTCGTATTCAGGCCAAACAATTTGTTGATCCATATTTAAATCTTTTAGGCATTCGTTCGTGAAGTGAGGAATTACTGGAGTAAAACAAATAAGCATTTTTTTATAATTGGTTTCTAAATTTTTTAAATTCTTTATTTTTTTCAAATAACCTACTAAGAAGTTATATGTTTCGTACATGTTGGCTACAATCACATTATAGTGAAACTTTTCTAGATTATTAGTTATTTTTGCGACAAGCTCATTAGTAAAATTTTCCAGATCCTTATCATTATTTTCTTTTTGCTCAGTGTTTATTTTCTTTTTTACTTCTTGATGAAGAATCCAAAGTTTTTGAATAAATTTATAAGAAGATACCATCCCTTGTTCTGACCACTGCACATCTTTCTCAGGTGGGCTATCAGATAATATAAATAATCTGACAGCATCTGCCCCATAATTTTCTATAATAAATTCTGGATCAATAACGTTTTTTTTTGATTTTGACATTGACTCAGATGGTCCAACCTTTACCAATTCATCTGGATTACTTTTTTTTACAACTTTGTTGTTAATTTTCCTAATTTCATCTGGACTTAGCCAATTATCATCTTTATCTTTATAGGTCTCATGACAAACCATGCCTTGGGTGAATAAATTTTCAAAGGGTTCTTTTATTTTAAAATCGTTATTTTCATAATTTAGAGCTCTCATGAAAAACCTAGAATAAAGCAAATGAAGTATAGCATGTTCAACCCCTCCTATATATTGGTCCACAGGCATCCAGTAATCTATTTCTCTTCTATTATAACCATAATTTTCCTCTCTAGGAGAGCAAAATCTTAAATAATACCAAGATGAACAAACGAAAGTATCTAAAGTATCGGTTTCACGAGTTAATTTTTTTCCGTTTATTGTAACTTCTTTCCATTCTTTTTGATTATCTAATGGATTGCCCTTAAAATTTAAGTTAATTTTCTCAGGGAGTTTTACTGGCAACATTGATTTAGGAATTGGATAAGCATTTTTATTTTTATCATAAGCAATTGGTATTGGGCAGCCCCAGTATCTTTGACGGGACACTCCCCAATCTTTAAGTCTATAATTGATTTGCTCTTTTCCTAAATTTTTATCTTCCAAAATTTTAATAGTTTCTTTTACCGATTTTTCTGGTGCCTCAAGACCGTTTAATTCTTCTGAATTAATCAAAATACCAGGTCCCGAATAAGCCTCATTATCAACTTTAAAATTATCATCTTTATCAAATGGCTTAACAACAGTCTTGATGTCTAATTTGTATTTCTTTGCAAAATCAAAATCTCTTTGATCGTGTGCAGGACATCCAAAAACGGCCCCAAATCCATAATCCATTAGTACGAAATTTGCGAAGTAAACCGGAACGTCCTCTTCTGGTTTCAGAGGATTAATTGCTCTTAGATTTGTTTTGAATCCAATTTTTTCTCCAACTGCTATGGCCTCCTCAGTTGTACCAGTTTTAGAGCATTTTTCCTTGAATTTTATAAAGTCATTATTTTCTCTATAATAATCTGAAATAGGGTGATCAACTGACAATGCCAAAAATGAAAAACCAAAAAGTGTGTCAGGTCTAGTTGTGAAACATTTTACTTCTTTGACGGGTAAATCTCCTTTAGTTTTAAAGTTTATTTCACAACCAAATGATTTTCCGATCCAATTTTTTTGCATCGTTTTAACTTTGTTTGGCCAACTCCCAAGATCGTCAAGACCATCAAGTAAATCCTGTGAAAATTTTGATATTTTAAAAAACCATTGATTTAGCTTTTTTCTCTCAACAATTGCACCAGATCTCCAACCCTTTCCATCAATAACTTGCTCATTTGCTAAAACAGTTTGATCAACAGGATCCCAGTTGACATAATTTTCTTTTCTATAAACTAATTTTTTTTCAAATAATTCTAAAAAAAATGTCTGTTGATGTTTATAATATTCCTCTGAGCATGTAGATATTTCTCTTTTCCAATCTATAGATAGTCCAAGTCTTTTTAATTGTTTTTTCATTGTATTAATATTTTTATTTGTCCAATCTTTAGGATCTAAATTATTATCTCGAGCTGCATTTTCGGCTGGCATTCCAAACGCATCCCATCCCATTGGATGTAGGACATTAAAACCTTTTAAATCTTTGTACCGAGATAGGACATCTCCAATTGTATAGTTTCTTACATGTCCCATGTGAATTTTTCCTGAAGGATAAGGAAACATTTCTAGGCAATAAAATTTTTTTTTATTTTTATCTATTTGTGATTGAAATTTGTTTGTATCATTCCAAATTTTTTGCCATTTTTCCTCGATAGTTTTAAAATTATATCTTTCCACTCTATTTATTGAAGATTAATCATTCTCTAATTGAGAATTAACATATTTTCTTTTTTTTTTTGACTTATTTTCTTCTTTGTATAAAGCTGCTTGTGTTAAGATCTTTTTTGATAATTGCAAAGATAGACTATCAGATCTATCTGTTACTACACAATTTTCATTTATTGAACATTTTTTGTAAAATACCTTAATCGCTAATGAATCAGATCTAATTTCATTACTTAAAAACCTAACCGAAATTTTAATCGACTCATTTTCTGAGCTACCGTCATTATACCAATCTGTAACGAGTATTCCTCCGCTGTAGTTAGCTAAAGCCAAAGGCATGAAATCTAAACTATCTAATGATGCCCTCCATAATTCATTAGAACTTGCAAAATCAAAATCTCCTACTTTTTTATTACCTCCAAGAGAGCCCAGTCTAAATCCTCTACCTTCTTCGATATTTTTTTTAACCCTGTCTTTAGCATTTGGGGGAATTTTCCTTGCATCACCTGAGTTCTCGCAGGAATAAAGAATCAATGCGCAAGAAATAATGATTAATAAATGCTTAAAAATTTTTTGATAGATCATAATTTTTTAAATTTGTTTTATTTAATACAAATAAATTCAAAATTGTATATTTTACGAGACTTTTTTATGATGCAAATTTGCAACACATCTACTAAAAATCACACATAATATTCAAAAAATTACGATTTTATTAAGTTTTTTGCTAATAAAACAGTGTTTAATATTAATATTAACACAATACGAAGGAGTATTAAATATGAACAATCTAAAAAAAATAGGGTTAACAGCTTTAGCTGGTTCTCTAGTTGCAGGTGCTGTGAATGCTGCTGAAATGTCAGTTTCTGGTTCTGCTGCGATTACATTATCTGGTGGTGATGAAAACGCTGTTACAGGTAATGGTTATACAATGGGTGACTCACTAACGTTTTCTGCTTCAGGAGATGTAAATGATATCGGTATAACTTTATCATATGAGTTAGATGGTCAAGGTGCTGCTACAGATACTTTTGACGATCATTCAATCAGTTTAGACTTCGGTGATCTAGGAACATTAGTATTTGCTGGTCACGGTGGATCTAGTGCATTGAGTGCAAGAGACGACGTAACTCCAAATGCTTATGAAGAGCCATGGGATGTTGTTACTGGTGCTGATGCTGATATTATAAATGGTGCTACAGCAGATAACAGCTTTAACTACACTTATAATCACGATTCAGGTTTATTACTTAACCTTTACTACGTAAACGCGAGTGATGCTGGTGTTGACGTATCTTACTCAGACTTTGCAGTTGAGTATACTGGTGTTGAAGGTTTAAGAATTGGTTACGCTGCTGGTGAAGTAGAGTCTGTAACTGGTACTAAAACTGATGAACACACTATGTTTGCAACATATGCAATCGAAGGTTTAACTCTTGGTGTACAATTATCTGAGAATGATAGAAGTGCAAACGCAACAGCTGACACAGAGTCAACTGGTTTTGGTGCTTCATACCAAGTAAGTGATGAACTAACAGTTTCAATTGGAACTCACGAGATCGAATACAATGCTGGTGATGACCAAGAAGCGACTGGTGTAGGTGTTTCTTACACTATGGGTTCTATGTCTATAAGTGGTGCGTTTAACAATGTTGATAACATTGCTAATACTGCAACTAACGACAGAGAAGCATACGAAGTTGGAATTTCATTCAGCTTCTAATAAGTTGCTTTATATTATAAAAGAAGGCCCCTTTTTGGGGCCTTTTTTTTTGTTTCAAAATAAGAAATAGAGCTAAAACCTTCGCAGTCCAAGAGTTTTACCTTTTTTAGATTTTCTTTAGAGATACCCCCAAGGGCTATAATTTTTTTTTTACTATACTTCTTTAAATTCATAAATTTATATATGCCAAGGTAATTTTTATTTTTTTTAAATAATGATGATATAAATATTAATCTGACATTTTGCCTTTCTTTTTGGC
>CACKTH010000032.1 GCA_902603045.1 uncultured Pelagibacteraceae bacterium
ATTTTACATATTTTGAGTCTGTAAATATTTGAACTTTGCTACCTTTTGGAATTTTTTTTAAAGCTTTAATGGGGGCAAGTAATTCCATTTGATTATTTGTTGTATCTTTTTTGCTTCCTTTAATTTGAGTTTTCTTTCCATTTTCAATAATAATTGCAGCCCAACCACCATTTCCTGGATTTCCAATGCATGAACCATCTGTGTAAATTTTAATTATCAAGAATAATCCTTAAATGAGCTCAGATTTCTATGAAAATTCAACTTATCCATATACTCCTTTGGATCTTTGATTTTAATGACAGCATTTTTAGGAGTATTTAAATAATCATAGGATCTAGTCAAAAGATATCTCAAAGCCGACCCTCTGCATAATGTATTTAAATTTCTTTTTTATTTCATCTAAGTCACTATTATCAATTTGATAAGTATTGTTTTTTATTCTACTCATTACATCTTTCGTAACATCTGAATTACAGTCTTTTATATCATATAAAAGTCTTTCAAAGTTACTTGCTATCTGAATATCCATGCTAGGAGTATTTGTTTCCTCAACTTTCTTTTGAGAATAATCCCCACCAGAAATTGCTCTATGAAGGATGTCATTTTTGTTAGTAGCTACAATAAGTTTATCAACTGGAAGTCCAAGTTTCTTTGCTAAATAACCAGCATAAATATCTCCAAAATTTCCAGTCGGAACAGAAAAAGACAAGGGCTGTCCATTACCTATTTTAAAATAGGCATAAAAATAATAAACAGCTTGAGCAACAATTCTTGCCCAATTAATCGAATTAACACCTGACATATTTATTGAGCTAGAAAATTTTTCATCATTAAACATTGCTTTAACTAAGTTTTGACAGTCATCAAAATTTCCCTCAATAGCAATATTGAATACATTTTTTTCTTCATGGATTGTCATCAGTCTTCTTTGCACTGGTGAAATCCTGTTATTTGGATGTAATACAAAAACATTTAAATTCTTTTTGCCTTTTAAAGCATCAATAGCAGCTGCACCTGTGTCTCCTGAAGTTGCTACAATAATATTAATTTTTTTTTGGTCATTTGCTAAATGAAATTGATAAAAATTTCCTATTAATTGCATTGCAATATCTTTAAAAGCAAGTGTTGGGCCATGATAGAGTTCTAAAACTTTTAAATTTCCCAAATCAGAGATTTTTACAACATTCTCTGCTCTGAAATTTGAGTAAGATTTTGATACTGCGGAAATTAACTGTTCTTTAGTCATAAAATCACCAATAAATGGGAAAATTATTTCGGCTGCTAATTCATTGTAATTAAGACCACTTAGTTTGTTTAATTCATCTTTACTAAATGGTTTGATTGACTTTGGTACAAAAAGACCCCCATCATCAGCTAAACCTTTTAGAAATACTTTTTTAAATGAAAAATGATCTGAATTGTTCCTTGTGCTTATATATTCCATCAGTAATTTTTTTTTCTGAAATATAAATATATTAAAAAGATGGAAACGGCTAATGAAAACCATGTAAAAGCATACTTTAAGTGGTTGTTTGAAATATTGGCTCCTATTTGTTTTGACTGGGGATAAATTCCTTCTTGCTTGCTAATATTGTTGATAATGAATGGAGAAAATTCTTTGCCTGTATAAGTCAATAAATCTTCATCTTTAAGAGTGAACCAGTAATTCTTATTTACGTCATTTTCTGGCTTGAAATAATTAAATTTACTTTTTAATTTTAAAACTCCCTCAAATTTACTCTCATTTGAAATATACTTTTTAGATTTAAGATCTCTTGGAACCCAACCGCGATTTATTAAATAGCTTTTATTGTTAATACTAACTGGATTTACAATATCAAATCCTGGCTCTCCTTTTTCATTTAAGGAATATAAATAAATTATTTTTGAATTATCTAATATTCCCTCAAATTTGATTTTTTTAAAGTTAATTGGATTACTTCCATTAAATTCTACTGGATCACTTTTTAAAGATTGATCAATTAAATTTATTAAATCAAGCTTCCAGTTCAGTCTTATAATTTGCCAGGTGCCTAGTGACAAAAAAACTAAAATAAAAAAGTATACAAAGATTGAAAAAGATAGCTTATTTTTCAAGAGCTATTAACTTCCCCAAATATAAATAGCAGCAAATAAAAACAACCAGACAACGTCAACAAAGTGCCAGTACCAAGCAGCGGCTTCGAAACCAAAGTGATGTTCTTTAGTAAAATGTCCTAATTTACCTCTCCATAAACAAACTGCTAAGAAAATAGTCCCAACTAAAACGTGGAAACCATGAAAGCCTGTGGCCATATAGAATGTAGCTCCATAAATATGACCTGAAAAACTAAATGTAGCATGTTGGTATTCGTATATTTGCAATAACGTAAAAAATGCTCCTAAAATTACTGTACAGATTAGACCATTTATAAATCCTTTTCTGTCATCCTCTAATAAAGAATGGTGTGCCCAAGTTACTGTTGTACCAGATAAAAGTAGGACAAGAGTATTTATAAGTGGGATGTCCCATGGATCAAAAGTTTCAATATCTTTTGGTGGCCATACATTTCCCATGAATTCATTTGGAAACAAACTTGCATCAAAGTATGCCCAAAACCATGCAACAAAAAACATTACCTCAGAAGCAATAAATAATGTCATTCCATATCTATGATGAATTTGAACAACAGGTGTGTGATGACCTTTGTGCTCAGCTTCGATCACAACATCCCTGAACCACATAAAGGCACAATAAAATATAAGTAAAAAACCTAAAACCATTGCCCACATGACTTTACTGTGAAAATAATAAACAGATCCAACAGCCGTAACTAATGTTGCTATAGATGTAGCCAAAGGCCAAGGACTAGGATCAACTAAATGATAATCATGTTTTTGACCTGATGCAGACATTTATTTTAACTCTCTTTTTTTTCGTTCTTATAATATTCAGATGAGAAAAAAGTATATGACATAGTAACATCTTCAACTCTAGATGTTTTTGGATCATTTACTAATTCTGGATCTAAGTAAAATACTAGGGTGTAACTTGCTTTTTCCCCTGGATCTAATGTTTGTTTTTCAAAGCAAAAACAGCCTAATTTATTAAAATATGCTCCAAATGATGATGGAGAAACATTATACGTAGCTACAGCAGATGAAATTTCATCTCCTGTGTTTTCCACTTCAAATTTAATTCTGTATACCTTACCTGGTTGAACATCCATTGTTTTTTGATCAACATCAAAATTCCAATCAAGAGCACTGTTAACATTGGTATCTAATCTTACATTTATTTTTTTATCTAGAACTATATTAGGAGCCTCTTTCGATATTTGTGTAGTCCCACCAAAGCCAGTTACTCTACAAAATAAATCATACAAAGGCACAGCTGCAAAAGACAATCCTAACATAAAGATAAAAATTCCTGCAAGAATTAGTGGAGTTAAAGTATTTTTTTTAATCATAGAGGTCTTTCGAATACTCCAATGTTAAATAATGTGAAAATGAATAAGAAAACTATAAATACAACCAAACCAACTGCTGTCCATAAATTTTTCTTTTTTAATTTTTGATCTTTAACTATCATAAAATTTTATCCACCAAGAAAAAAACAAATATTAAAAATAAATAAATAATTGAATAGCTAAAAATATGTCTAGCTTTTTTTATGTTAAATTTTCCAACTTTATAATTGTAAAGCTGGTAACAAATTAAATTATAATAAAATGTAAGAAGTAAGCTAAGTGTTAAGAATACTTCGCCGACAAATCCAATATAATATGGGAAAAAAATTGTAGGTATCATTAGCAAAGAATAAATTAAAATATTCTTTTTAGTATCCTGAATTCCATTAGTTACTGGAAGCATTGGAATACCAGCTTTTTTATAATCATCAGCTTTGTACAAGCTTAATGCCCAAAAGTGTGATGGTGTCCAAAAGAAAATTATTAAGAAAAAAGCAATCGATTCCAACGAAATAGAATTTGTTGCTATTGCCCACCCAATTACTGGTGGCAAAGCTCCTGATGCTCCACCTATAACAATATTTTGTGGAGTTTTTCTTTTTAACCAGATTGTATAAACAAATACGTAAAATAATATCGTAAACAATAATAAAAATGCTGATAAAGCATTTGTAACAAAGTATAAGCTTACAACTGAAATAACTGACAAAGATGTTCCAAAATATAATGCTTGGTTTCTGTTCAGCTTTCCTCTTGGAATTGGACGTAAGCAAGTTCTAGACATTAGTTTATCTAAGTCAGCTTCATACCACATGTTAAGTGCCCCTGCTGCTCCAGCACCAAAGGCTACAATTAATATCCCAATCACTGATTGTTGAAATGAGACTGAAGTAGGAGCTGTTAATAGACCAACTGCACTAGTAAAGATAACAAGAGACATTACTCTTGGTTTCATTAATTTTAATAATTCAGGAATAATACCTAGTTCGTAATACGATTTTTTTACTTTAGAATACGTCGTAGCCATTTTAATTTTTATATCTTAAGATGTTGCTAACTACTAGATTTTTCAGTGCCTTCATAATCTTCAAACTTCGGTAATTCATCAAAAGTATGAAAATTTGGTGGTGATGGAACTGTCCACTCTAATGTAGTGGCCCCTTCTCCCCATGGGTTTTGTGCTGCTTTTTTCTTTTTTGCAAAAGCGTAGATTAAATTAGCAAAAAATACCACTAAGCCAACTACAGAAATATATGAACCAATTGACGAAATATAATTCCAATCAGCGAATGCATCCGGATAATCAGCGTATCTTCTTGGCATTCCAGCTAATCCTAAGAAGTGTTGTGGAAAGAAAACTAAATTTACACCTATGAAAGTTAACCAAAAATGAAGTTGTCCCATCCACTCAGAATATTCATACCCTGACATTTTACCAAACCAATAATAGAAGCCAGCAAATATCGCAAAAACAGCTCCCAAAGATAACACATAGTGGAAGTGAGCTACAACATAATAAGTATCATGCAATGCAGTATCTACTCCAGCGTTTGCTAGAACTACACCAGTTACTCCTCCAACTGTGAATAAAAATATAAATCCTAAAGCCCAAACCATTGGGGTTTTGAATGATATAGATCCTCCCCACATTGTAGCAATCCATGAAAATATTTTAATTCCCGTTGGGACAGCGATAATCATTGTTGCTGCTAAGAAATACGCTTTAGTATCAGTATCTAAACCAACTGTGTACATGTGGTGAGCCCAAACTACAAAACCTACAATTCCAATTGCTACCATCGCGTAAGCCATTCCTAAATATCCAAAAACCGGCTTCTTTGAAAACGTAGATACGATATGACTGATCATTCCAAATCCTGGTAAGATTAGAATATAAACTTCTGGGTGACCAAAAAACCAGAACAAATGTTGGAATAATGTTGGGTCTCCACCTGTTTGTGCATCAAAAAATGCAGTACCAAAATTTCGATCTGTTAAAAGCATTGTAATTGCTCCTGCTAATACTGGTAACGAAAGTAATAATAAAAATGCTGTAACTAATATTGACCATGCAAATAATGGCATCTTATGCAAAGTCATTCCAGGAGTTCTCATATTTAAAATAGTTGTAATAAAATTAACTGCTCCTAAAATTGAAGAAGCTCCTGCGACGTGTAAACTTAAAATTGCTAAATCCATTGCTGGACCTGGTTGACCTGCAGTAGAAGACAGAGGTGGATAAATAGTCCAGCCACCACCGACACCTTGTGCACCTGGAGGTCCATCTACAAAAATTGATGAAAGTAATAAAATAAATGCAACAGGCAATAACCAAAAAGAAATATTATTCATTCTTGGAAATGCCATATCTGGTGCTCCAATCATTATCGGCACGAACCAGTTTCCAAAGCCACCAATCATCGCTGGCATGACCATAAAGAAAATCATTATTAATCCATGACCTGTAACCAAAACATTATAAAGATGGTAGTTACCACCTAAAACATCATCACCAGGATGCATTAATTCCATTCTCATCAAAACTGAAAAAGCTGTTCCAATAACTCCTGCAATAATTGCAAAAATTAAATACATTGTTCCAATATCTTTATGATTTGTAGAATATGCCCATCTCTTCCAACCTGTTGGAGTATGATGATCGTGAATATGTGCTGCTTCTGAACTCATTTTTATCTACTCGCTACTAGTTTTTTATTAATTAAATTTTCGTCTTTTGCAAATTTTATCTTCGCCTCTGAAAGCCAAATTTGATAATCTTCTTCTGAAACTACTTTAACTTCAATTGGCATAAAAGCATGTTTAATTCCACATAACTCAGAACATTGTCCGTAATAAGTCCCAACTTTTTCAGCTTTGAACCAAGTTTCATTTACTCTTCCTGGCATCGCATCCCTTTTAACTCCAAATGCTGGTAATGCCCATGCATGAAGCACATCATTTGCTGTAATTAAAACTTTAACTACTTTATTTACCGGAACAACGACTACATTATCTGTTGCTAACAATCTTGGCTGACCTTCTTTTAAATCGCTCTCTTCGATCATATAAGCATCAAAAATTATATTTTCATCTGGGTATTCGTATCCCCAATACCATTGATATCCAATTGCTTTTATAGTTACATCAGCTTTAGGAATTGCATCTTGTGAATATAAAACTTTAAATGACGGAACTGCCATCACGATCAAGATTAAACAAGGAACTAATGTCCAAACAATTTCAACTAAAACATTATGTGTTCTTTTAGATGGATTAGGATTTCTCGATGCTCTAAATCTTACCATCACGTAAAGCATTAAAAATAAAACAAAAGCACTTATAGCAACTATGATTGGTACTAACATATAGTCATGAAACCAAACTATATCTCTCATAGTTTGTGATGCAGGCTCTTGGAAACCTAATTGCCAATTTTTTGGTTGGTTTGCAAACGCCTCAACTGAGTAAATTAATGCTATAAAAACAAAAAATAGTTTCTTCATATGTTTTCTATATAGATCGAAAATATTATAAAAAATACTAGAGAATTCGCGACAATTTATCAATTTTGCAAATAATTGATCACAGATAACGCGGATATAACCGCAGTTTCAGACCTTAAAATGTTATCACTTAGCTTTATCGATTGAGATCCTTTAAAGTTTAGAATCTTTTTAATTTCACCGGCTGAATAATCCCCTTCAGGACCAATTATAAGACAATTTGGTTTTGAATTAGAA
>CACKTH010000033.1 GCA_902603045.1 uncultured Pelagibacteraceae bacterium
CCCATCAAGTGACCTCCCATTCCAACTTTTTGTCCTTGTCCAATAAATACTTCAATTCCATCAGCTAGTTGTGCATGGTGTGGATTAAAACCATATCTTGATTGTATGCATTGATAAAACCATTTTTCTGAATATCTTCTTTCATCTGGTATCATTCCACCTTCACCAGAACATGTTGCGCTACCAGCCATTGTAGCACCTCTAGCCAATGCTGTTTTAGCCTCATAAGATAATGCTCCAAAACTCATTCCAGTAATATAAACTGGTATATCAAGTTCAATTGGATTTTCGCATCTTGGACCAATGATAGTTTTAGTTTCACATTTTTCTCTATAACCTTCAATTACAAATCTTGTTAAAGTACCTGGCAAGAAAACTAGATCATCAAAAGTTGGTATTTTCTTCATCAAAGCCATACCACGCATTCTGTATCTACCTAATTCTGATTTAATATGGATGTCATCCATTACTTCAGGAGTGAAGATTGCATTGTGACCTAGTAAACTTTTATTTCTAGACGCTACTCCATTCCCGTTGGAATGACCGTTGGATTTTCCATTACCGTTTTTTTTCTTTGCCATTTAAATTGCTCCTTTTTTTTCTGTAGGTTCAAGAGCATCGTAATTCCAAAGTTTTTTTCCTGCAACAACTTTGGTCATTTTAGAAACATCGAAGTTTTCTCCGATCTCCGCAACCTTTAATTTTCTTTTTAACCAATCTTGATCTGAATCAGTCAATTCAGCTTCGACAGCATCACTACCAAATGATCCAATTTTTCCACCTACAAAAATTGTCCCATCATACATAGAGTCACCTAAGTTTATACCCACGTCACCCAAGATTATTATTCTGCCTCTTTGCATCATAAAACCTGTAAAAGCACCAGCATCTCCACCAATTATTATAGTTCCACCTTTTTGATCAATACCAGTTCTTGCACCTACGCTTCCTTTGCATATCAGATCGCCACCTCTTATAGCTGCCCCAAAGCAAGACCCCGCATTTTTTTCTATGACAACTTTGCCAGCCATCATATTTTCAGCACAAGACCATCCAACTCTACCATTAATTCTAACTATTGGACCATCCATTGATCCACATCCAAAATAACCTAAACTTCCTTCAAATATTAAATTTAATTTATTTAAAATTCCTACGCCTAAACTATGTTTTCCTTGAGGATTTTTTATAACTATTGTTCCATATCCATCTTTCATTAATTCATCAATTTTTTTATTGGCTTCCCTGCATTCCATATTTTTAACATCGATTTCTGTTCTTTTGTTGAAATCCACATCATATGTTCCAAAATAATAAAAATTTTCTGCTTCATCAGGATTAAAAAATTTTTGTTGTGTTTTTCCAGTTAAGACTTCTGAATGAAGTCCCATTGATTGAGCTTTAGTTTTTTTTTCTGATGTTTTTAAATTTGCCATACTTTAACTTCTCCATCAAAAGGATCATAAGTGTCAATCTCATGAGGTAATATTGATCTTATTGCAATCTCCTCTGACCCCAATGCAACTAAGTCGTCTGACTCATATAATACTAATGGTTTTGCAGCCATCGTATCTTTCGCCATTCCTAAACTATCTTTTGTAGCCACAAAATATGTGAATACACCATCTAAACCAACAAGTGACTCTTTCATACCCTCTTCTAAAGTGGCTCCATTCCTCATTTTTTCTGCAAGATATACGGCGATTAATTCCGAGTCACATTCTGACATAAACCTCATGCCCTTGTTCTCTAATACTCTTCTATTATTCCAATAGTTCGTTAATTGTCCATTATGAACTACTGACACATCACTAAAAGGATAACCCCAAAATGGGTGAGCAGATTTAATATCCACTCCTGACTCTGTTGCCATTCTAGCATGACCAATTGCATGTGTCCCGACAACTTTATCTAAATTATATCTTTTACAAACAACTTCAGCGTTTCCTAGATCTTTAATTACCTCTAGAGATTTTCCCATAGATAATATTTCTACACCTTCAACACTTTCTATTTTTTGAGAAAACTCCATTAAATCTTTGTCATACTGAATTTCATAACGTAATGAATAAGGAAGAATTCTATCTTCTTTTATCACCTTTGCGCCAAGTTCAGAAAGATAAGAATCTACGATTTTTTTTCTTTCATCGTATACAGATACATCTTCTTTTACCGAAGAGCTCCCCTCTGCAACATTTTCACCAATCTTAAATCGCATGATGAAATTTTCTCCATTAGTTTTTCCATACAAGGCATATCCAGTTGAGTCTTCACCTCTATGCTTTAATGCTTGAAGCATACCTTGAAGTTCAAAACCTACTTTTGATGTATTTCCTCTATGAATTAATCCTGCTATTCCGCACATATAATTTCCTAATTAAATTATGGTAAACAGTCCAGATAAGTATCAAGATCCCATTGTGTTGTTGCACCTAAGAATTTTTCCCACTCATCTCGTTTGTACCAATTAAATACTTTATACATTTCATCTGGCATTGATGATTTTATAAGCTCATCCTCTGCTAATCTATCTAAAGCTTCACCTAAACTTAGTGGAAGTTTCTTAACATCTTTACCAGCTTTTTGAGCTTCATATATATTTCTAGACTCTGGTTTGGCTGGTTTCATTTTTTTAGATATTCCCTCATCACAAGCCTTTAGTAATGCAGCACCTAACAAATAAGGATTATGCATAGAATCAACTGATCTATATTCAAACCTACCCGGAGCAGAAACTCTTAGACCACAAGTTCTATTTTGATAACCCCAGTCAGCGTATACTGGTGCCCAGAAACCTTGATCCCACAATCTTCTATATGAGTTAACAGTAGACGAACCAATGGCTGTTAAAGCAGGCAAATGTTTCATTATCCCTGCAATTGATTGCAGTCCAATTTTTCCTGGCAATTGCATATCTTTAGTATCAGGCATAAAAGTATTTGTTCCTCCAGATACATAACTAAAGACTTCCTCTACACCTGGAAGTTTTTTGTTACCCAACTTGTTTACTGATACTTTTCCACCTTTCCACAAAGACATGTTGGTGTGACATCCACTTGCTGAAACTCCCATAAATGGTTTAGTCATAAAGCAAGCTATAAGATTATGTTCTCTTGCTACTTGAGCACAAATTTGTCTATACGTAGATAATCTATCAGCATTTCTTAAAACATTATCAAATGTCCAGTTAAGCTCTAATTGACCAGGAGCATCTTCATGGTCACCTTGGATCATATCAAGACCCATCGCTTTTGCGTATTCAATAACCTTCATAAACACAGGTCTTAAAGACTCAAATTGATCAATATGATAACAGAAAGGTTTTGAAAAACCTTGTCCAGTTGGAGTTCCGTCAGGATTTTTTGTTAACCACATCATTTCAGGCTCCGTTCCAACTCTTAATTCTAATCCATGTTTCTTTTTGAATTCATTCATGAAAATTCTAAGATTACCTCTGCAGTCACTTGTTAAATGACCACCTGGATTTTTTCTTTCTTCTCTATTTCTAAAACAAGTTACAAAAACTCTTCCAACTCTCTTATCCCAAGGCAATTGAACAAAAGTTTCTGGATCAGGTATTCCTACTAATTCCATAGCCTCTGGACCATAACCAATGTAATTATTATGACGATCTAAAAATAAATTTGCAGTTGCTCCATAAACTAATTGAAAACCTTTTTCTGCAGTTCTTTCCCAGTGGTCTGCGGGTATTCCTTTACCAACTACTCTTCCAGTAACTGAGATAAATTGATAATATATATAAGTAATTCCTAATTCGTTTATTTTTTCTCTAACTTTTTTGACGAGTTTAGCTCTACCTGGCTGGTTTACGTGTTTTTCAAGATCCGTCATTCTCCCCCCCTTTGAATTTTCAGATCAAAAGTTAACTGAAAAAAAAACGTTTGTCTACTTAGATAAATTAACTCCAAGGAAACGGACTGTTCGATGTCGGATGTAGTTTACCTTTTTCGTATCTATCGAACCTAAACGGTTTTAATAATTCACTTTCATGACCTAAAATTTCTTGTGCCACAAGGTGCCCTACACCTATCATTTTATAACCGTGATTTGCATCAGCAATCATATAAACATTTTCAAAAAATCTATCAAAAATTGGGAAAGAATCTGGAGTCAAACAGCCTAAACCTCCAGATGGTCCTCTTCTATATAAGTTAGATTTACCAACGAAACGCTTTTGTATGTGAGCTAGCGCTGATGTCCACATATCTGAAAATTTATCTGTTGTTTGATATTCTGGTGAGTCTATACCGTACGGATCAACATTAACATCATCAAAATGTTTTTGAACTATATAAGGAGAAGTTCCTCCTTGAACTCCCAAACCTTCAATATCAGGTTTGTAATAAATTCCCCAAAGCTCATCTGTTATTAACTTTCCATCCGTATCGGAATATAATGGTGCATCAGTATCAACATGAATTACTGGAGGAGATTTACCATCATTAGTTTTTAAATAATCAGCATCAACACCTAATATACCTTCCTGTAGGAACCAGTACTTCCACATTTCAACTTCATGCATTCTTCCGTTGTTCGCGTCTTTAATATTTGTTGTTTTTGGCAACTCTAGCATGTTCCAAAAATCTCTCACCCATGGTCCTGCTCCAATAACTACCTGATCACAATCGATTGTTCCTTTATCTGTAACCACGCCAGTAATTGCATTGCTGTTACTCCCTCTTTTAAAACCTGTAACCTTTACTCCTTTATGAACGTTTACACCGTTTGAATTTGCTTTTTTCTCTAGTGCTTTAATTGAGTCTTTATTAAATGCGTATCCACCTTTTTTTTCATGCAAGACTGATGTAATACCTTTTGCTTGCCAATCACTAAAAATTCCTTGCATATATTTCATGCAATCTTTTTCACCTTCTATAAATTCTGATTCATATCCAATAGCTTTTTGTTGTTCATAAATACTTGCAACATCTTTATGCATTACTTCTGGAGAAATTTGCATATAGCCAACAGCATTATATTTAAATGCCTCTGGATCACTTTCCCAAACACTAACTGAATGAGCCATTAATTCTCTCATTGCTGGTTGAAAATAATTATTTCTAACAACTCCACATGCAATTCCACTTGCACCTGCAGCAGTGTCTTTTTTTTCTAGGACAACTACATCGTTTGGATTTTTATATTTTTCGGAAAGTTTCCAAGCAGTACTTAACCCGTGAATTCCTCCACCAATTATTACAACTTTTGCTTTTGTCGGTAACGACATGAACGAACTTTAATTTTTTAGCAAAGGAAAGAATATAATAATTTTTATATATAATTTATATAAATTATAAATATTTGTGAGAATTTTATTTAAAAACTCAAATTTTTGAGAGTTTTCAAATATTCGTTAAATTCATTAACAAAATTCTGTGTGGGTAAAACGTACTTTTTTCTATGGTCATTTCCGGTTTTTTCGAGGTAAAAAAATTCTTTATCACAAGCTTCTTTAATCATGAGTGCAGATTTGGGTCTAGAGGTCTTGAAAAGTCTAGTTTTAAGTTGTTCGACAGATAAATTTTCATTTAATTTATAGGAATTCATCACAATCAACATCATGTGATAATGTGAAGGAGACTTTCTGAAAAAGTAATTACTGGATGTATGGGATAGTTTCATTTGATCTTCCCAAAATTCCAGTAAATCCTTTGATGATTTTGACATTAAGATTTTACACGTGTTTTTTGAGGATCGTAATGCGGGAAACCAACAACTTTAGCAGGTATTCTTTTTTGATGTCCATCAATTTTACCGACTTCAACGTTCATACCTATTTCTGAATGACCTACATC
>CACKTH010000034.1 GCA_902603045.1 uncultured Pelagibacteraceae bacterium
AATTTTTGCAAATTCATAATTTTCAGATAAAAAACCATATCCTGGATGAACAGCTTCAGAATTTGTCAATTCAATAGCTGACATTATGGCAGGAATGTTTAAATAACTATTTGCTGCTTGGTGTGGACCTACACATATACTTTCGTCAGCTAATCTAACGTGCATACTATTTCTATCAACATCAGAATGAATGGCGACTGTTTGTATACCCCATTCTTTGCAGGCTCTTATAACTCTAACAGCTATCTCACCTCTATTTGCAACAAGAATTTTTTTGAACATTATTACTCAATTATCGCTATCGTATGTCCATATTCAACAGGTTGACCATCTTCGACGCATATTTTTTTTACAGTACCTGCTATTGGAGACGGTACATGATTCATTGTTTTCATAGCTTCAACAATCATTATTGTATCACCTTTGTTAATTTTTTTACCGACTTCTACAAACTTTTTACCACCAGGTTCTGGTGCTAAATAAGCTGTTCCTATAATAGGCGATGGAACTTCAGTCCCACTAACTTTATCTATTTTAATATTTTCTTTTTTTATTTCTGATTTTATTTCTTTAATTGATGCTAAATTTGATCCAGAAGATTTTGATACTTTAACTTTTATATCTTTTTCAGTGTATTCTATCTCTGTAAGATTAAATTCATTTAAATAATCTGTAAGCTCCTTGATTATATTTTTATTTATTTTCATTTAACATCTCATGCATAGAATTTATGGCTAAAATATATCCATTTATTCCTAATCCACAAATTATTCCTGTAACAACACCACTTATTATAGATTTATGACGAAATTCCTCTCTTTTATATATATTTGATATATGAAGTTCAATTATCTTACCTTTAAATATATCTAGTGCATCTCTAATTGCAACTGATGTGTGGCTATATCCACCTGCATTAATTATAATTCCATCGAATTTGTTTCTGGCACTTTGAATAATATCTACGATTTCTCCTTCAACATTTGATTGTTTCATTTCAAGAATTAAATTTAATTCTTTAGATTTTTTCTCACAAATATCCCCTAGGAATTTATAATCTTTGCTACCATATTGTGATTGTTCTCTTTCACCTATTAGATTAAGATTGGGACCATTAATGATTAATATTTTACTCACGAATTCTTTATAATATATGAATATTAAAAATAAAATAAAAATAACTGTAAATGGCAAGCAAATGCAAATAATTACTAAATTTACACTTAAGAGCTTGATTACAAAATTAAAAATGCCATTAAATAAAATAGCTATAGAACTAAACAAAAAAATTATAGACAAAAATAGAATTTCTAAAATTCAATTAAAGAAAGGTGATAAAATAGAAATTGTTCATTTTATCGGTGGTGGATAATGATTGACAAAAGATTTAAGATAGCAAATAAGATTTTTAAATCTCGCTTGATAGTTGGAACTGGAAAATATAAAAGCTTCAGTGAATGTGCTAAAGCTATTAAGACTTCTGGTGCTGACATAGTGACAGTTGCAGTCAGAAGAGTAAACATATCTAATAAGAATAAAGCTAGATTAATGGATTATATAGATCCAAAAAAAATAACATATTTGCCTAACACAGCCGGATGTTTTACGGCAGAAGATGCAATTAGAACTTTAAGATTAGCAAGGGAAATAGGTGGATGGAAATTAGTAAAATTAGAAGTTTTGGGAGACAAAAAAAACCTTTTTCCAGAAATGATAGAAACATTAAGATCTACTGAATTATTAACAAAAGAGGGTTTTAAAGTAATGGTTTATTGCAATGATGATCCACTAATGGCAAAAAGATTGGTAAATGCAGGTGCTGTTGCAATTATGCCTCTTGCTGCTCCAATTGGTTCAGGTCTTGGAATACAAAATAAAGTTAATATTAAAATTATTAGAAAACAAACAAAATTACCTTTAATTATTGATGCTGGAATAGGACAGGCATCTGATGCTACTACAGCTATGGAGCTAGGATGTGACGGCGTTTTAATTAATACAGCAATTGCAAAAGCAAAGTATCCAATTCAAATGGCAGAGGCTATGAAATATGCTGTAATCTCAGGAAGAAAATCTTTTTTATCAGGAAGAATTAATCCAAGTTTATTAGGATCGGCCTCAACAACAAATAAAGGAATTATTTAGATTTTTTTTTAAAAAATTTTTTTCTAAACTTTCTTTTTTTAAAAACTTTCCTTTCTTTGCTTTTACTTACAATTTCTTCTTTTTGTGTATCAACACTTATAGCCTTAAGTTTTTCTACTTTTTCAATTTTATCTAACACTTTTTTTGTTTTTGACTTAAATTCAATTATGTAATCTTCCAAATTTAAATCATTATTTATTGTTAATGATAACTTAGCTTTATTCTTCTTTTCAAAATATTTTACTACATTCTGATAATAATCATTGATATAATTTTCAATTTTACTGTTGATAGTTAATTCAACTAATTTCGCGTTATTCTCTAACGATTTTACTTCTATTAATTTAAGTATTTTTAAAACAAAAGTTTCATCAGTAAGTTTAATATGCCATTTAATATTACTTTCCCTCAATCTTTGTCTAGACATCTCAAGTAATCCAAAGTTACTTATTCTACCAATTTGAATTCTTGCTCTATCATTTCTACATTTTTCTTTTAAGCGCCTTTCAACCTGTTTCCGGTTATTGAAACTTAACATATCAATAAAATCAATTATAATTAGACCCGAAAGATCTCTTATTTTTATTTGTCTTGCAATTTCTTCTGCAGCCTCAAGATTTGTATCATAAGCTGTGCTCTCCACATTTTTTTGTTTTATTGACTTACCAGAGTTTACATCAATAGAAACAAGCGCCTCAGTGGGATTTATTACAAGATACCCACCAGATGTTAACTTCACTTGAGTTTCAAATATTTCAAATAATTTTTTTTCTATATTTTCTTTAAAAAACAACGGTATTTTATCTCTATATTTTTTAACTTTCTTAACCTGATTTGGCATCATAATTTTTAAATAATTTTTTGTTTTTTGATAACCCTCGTTCCCTTCAACAAAAATATTTTGAGTATCATCATCATACATATCTCTGATGCACCTTTTTATAATGTCACTTTCTTGATGGATCAGTGATGGAGCAATAGAATTTAATGCGTTATTTTTAATTTGATCCCAAACTTTAATTAGATTTTTTAGATCACTTTCTATCTCATTTTTAGTTTTGTTAGAACCAGCAGTTCTAACAATTATTCCCATTTCTTTTGGAATTGTAATTTCATTAAGAATATTTCTAATTTTTTTTCTTTCTCCAGGATTAAAAATTTTTCTTGAAATCCCTCCACCTTTAGCGGTATTAGGCATTAAAACTATATATTTTCCAGCTATAGAAATAAATGTGCTTAAAGCAGCTCCTTTCAAACCTCTTTCATCTTTCAAAACTTGAACTAATATGACTTGATTTGGTTTTATAACTTCTTGTATTTTATATCTTTTAGAAGGAAATTTTTTTTGTGCAGTTATTTTTTCATTTTCTTCAAAATCTTTTTTTTCAACTGGATCATCAATCTTGACTTCTTCCTTTCCCTCAAGAATTTTGTCTTCAATATTTTCACTTTCTTTTGATAATTCTTCTCTAACCTTTTCTTCCTCCTTTTTAATCTTTTCTAGGTCACTAAATGGAATTTGGTAGTAGTCAGATTGAATATCATTAAAAGATAAAAAACCATGCCTTTCTCTCCCAAAATCTACAAAAGCTGCCTGAAGCGAGGGCTCGACTCTACTAACTTTCCCAAGATAAATATTATTCTTAATTAGAGTATTATTTATACTTTCGTATTCGTAGTCCTCAATATGATTATTATTTTTAAGAACAACTCTAGTTTCATTAGGATGCGAAGCATCAATATATAAATTTTTTGACATAAGTTTAATGATATTTTCATAAGTTAATTTTTAAATTCTGTGCCTTAAGAATAACAAATTCGTAAGATAATTAAACTAAAATGCAAAAATTTATACAAAGAGTACTAATACTCATAATATTGTCCTCAATCTTATTTTTGGCAATAATTATATCTGTTCTTTGGTCTTATTCTAATAAATTGCCAGATTATAAATATCTCCAAAGCTATAAACCACCAGTATCAAGCAAATTATATTCAGGAAACGGAGTGTTAGTAAGCGATTTTTCATCTGAAAAAAGAATTTTTGTTCCATATTCTGCCATATCTCAAACCTTGATAAATGCTTTTTTATCTGCGGAGGATAAAAACTTTTTTGACCATCCAGGAGTAGATGCTAAAGGAGTAGTAAGAGCAATTAAAAATAACATATTTAATCTATTTTACTCAAAAAGACTAGAAGGTGCCTCTACTATTACCCAACAAGTAGCAAAAAACTTTCTTTTAACCAATGAGGTAAGTATTGATAGAAAAATAAAAGAAGCAATATTAGCTTTTAGAATTGAGCGTGTTTTATCAAAAAAAAGAATACTAGAGCTTTATCTAAATCAAATTTATCTTGGCGAGGGTAGCTATGGTATAGCATCAGCTAGTTTAAGATATTTTAATAAACCAATAAATGAACTCAATTATGGAGAGGCTGCACTTCTAGCTGCTCTTCCAAAAGCACCAAGCAAATATAATCCATATAAAAACAAGGAGTTAGCAAAATTTAGAAGAAATTTAGTATTAAATAATTTATTAGATAATGGATACATTGATCAAAAACAACACTCTAAATTAATTAACTCTAAAATTAAATTACAAAAGAGAAAAAGAATTTACCTAGAAGACTCTAGATATTATGTGGAAGATGTTAGAAAAGATGTAATTGATAAATATGGATATGATAAAGTATATAAACAAGGATTTAACATCAAGACACCTTTGGATTTAGAATTACAAAAAATTGCTACACAATCACTCAGGAATGGTTTGCAAGAATTTGATAAGAGAAAAGGATGGAGAGGTCCTCTATCAAATATAAAAAAATACAAAAATTGGAAAAAAGATCTTAAAGACTTAAGTTTAGAAAAATCTTTAGGATGGGAATTGGCTGTTATTACTAGAATTGACAAATTTGAGACAGTCAT
>CACKTH010000035.1 GCA_902603045.1 uncultured Pelagibacteraceae bacterium
TCTTATGTATTTGCATCTGAAACATGTGCGTTTGATATTATAGGTGCAAAGTTTGTCAGAGAAGTTGAGAATGGTGAAATTGTTTATGTAGAAAATAATAAATTACAAAGTATTAAACCATTCCCTCAAAAAAAAGTAAGACCATGTGTGTTTGAATATATTTATTTTTCAAGACCAGATAGTATTTTAAACGGCAAAACAGCTTATGAATATCGTAAAAAATTTGGAGCTGAGCTAGCAAAAGAAGATAATTTAGATGCTGACTTAGTTGTACCAGTACCAGACTCTGGTAATGCAGCGGCTTTAGGTTACGCAGAGGAAAAAAAAATAAATTTTGATTTAGGTTTAATAAGAAATCATTATGTTGGTCGAACTTTTATCGAGCCATCACAGCAAATTAGAAGTTTAGGTGTTAAATTAAAATTGAACGCAAATGTTTCAGTTGTAAAAAATAAAAAAATTATTTTAGTTGATGACTCTCTTGTAAGAGGAACTACTTCATCAAAGATTGTAAAAATGTTGTACGACAATGGTGCTAAAGAGATACATGTTAGAATAGCTAGTCCAGAAATAAAATACCCAGATTTTTATGGAGTTGATACTCCTACTAAAAAAGAACTATTAGCTGCAAACAAATCAGTTGATGAAATAAGAGGATTTATAAAAGCACAATCTCTCAAATTTTTAACTTTAGATGGTTTATATCGGGGAATGGGTTTTGATAAGAGAAACGATGCTTATCCACAATTAACTGATCATCATTTTACTGGTGATTATCCAGTGAAAATAATTGATGAACTTGGAGAAGATAAAGTTACACAACTATCATTATTAAGTACGGGGTCGAATAATTAATGAAAAAAGTAAATTTTACTGAAATGAAAAATGGCTCAAAAGAAGATTATGAACTATTAGAAAAATACGAAAAAAATTTTGAACGTGAAACTGCAGATAGATTACTTAAATATCTTGCAAGTCAAACTACAACTCTTGAAGGCTATCAAATAACTAGATTAGAACATTCATTGCAGGCAGCTACAAGAGCATATAAGAACGGTGAAAGTGAAGAGATGGTTGTAGCAACTTTACTTCATGACATAGGAGATGATCTGGCACCTATGAATCATTCACAATATGCAGCATCAATAATCAGACCATATGTTTCGGAAAAAACATATTGGATAATACTTCATCATGGACTTTTTCAAACTTATTACAGTGCTCATCATTTAGGTGGGGATAGAAACGCTAGGGATAAATTCAAAGATCACAAATATTATCAAGATACAGTTGATTTTTGCGAAAAATATGACCAGTCTTCTTTTGATCCTAATTATAAATCTATGTCTCTAGAAGAATTTGAACCAATGGTTAAAAAGTTATTTAGTAGAAAACCTTTTTACCATCACTAGTATTTAAAATAAAACATGACTAATAAACTTAAGGAAGAGAAAAGTCCGTATTTAAAGCAACATAAAGATAATCCTGTAAACTGGTTTGCTTGGAATAAAGAAAGTTTAGAACAAGCAAAGAAAGAAAAAAAACCAATATTTCTTAGTGTTGGGTATGCGAGCTGTCATTGGTGTCATGTTATGGCGCATGAAAGTTTTGAAGATGATCAAACAGCTAAAATAATGAATGAAAAATTTATAAACATTAAAGTTGATAGAGAAGAGAGACCAGATTTAGATTATGTTTTTCAAAGAAGTTTATCTATTTTAACAGGAACACAGGGGGGTTGGCCTTTGTCTATGTTTCTTGACGAAAATGGAGTTCCTTTCACTGGTGGAACTTATTTCCCTCCAAAAGAAATTCATGGAAGACCAGATTTTCAAAAAGTTCTAAATAATGTTTCAGATGTATATGGTAAAAATAGACAAAAAATTCTTGATCAAGCACCTCAAATGCAAGAAATATTTGGTAAAATTAATCAAAGATCAGCAGTATTAAATCAACCATTAGAGCCATTTTTAGAAAAAATAATTCAACACCTTGATAAAGATAATGGAAGTTTCAAAGGAGCTCCTAAGTTTCCCCAATTTTATTTATTTGATGCAATGTTTTATTTTTATTTAAAAACAGGAAAAGAAGAATACTTTAAACCTGTTGAAACATTACTTTACAATATTTCTTCAAAAGGAATGTATGATCATCTAGCTGGAGGGATAGCAAGATACACTGTTGATGAAAATTGGATCATCCCTCACTTCGAAAAAATGCTTTATGATAATATTCAATATATAGGATTGTTAAATAAGTTCTTTCAAAAAACTAATAATCTTTATTATAAAGGAAAGTTAGAGCAAAGCATAAATTTTATAAATTCAGAATTTAAAAACGATTTTGATCTTTACGGGTCTGCATATGATGCCGATAGCGATGGCGTTGAAGGAAAATATTATGTATGGAATTATGCAGAACTAAAAAATACTCTGGGTCCTAAATTTAATTCATTTGCAAAAAAATATATTATAAAAGAAGAGGGAAACTTTGAGGGTAATAACATTTTAATAGAAAATCATAATAAACTTTCCGGTGAAGAGACTAAAGAAATCTCAATTATAGAAAAAACATTATTAGATCAAAGAAACCAACGTACTAAACCATTATTTGATGATAAATCTCAAACTGATCAAAATTGTTTTTTGTTAGAAACTCTCCTTTTTTCCTCACTAGTAACTGATAATGAAAAATTAAAACAAAATACTCTTACTAGTATAAATATATTGGAAAAATATTTATCAGACAAAGTTTTCCATTGTTATCAAGACACAGATATTGACGCTTTTTTGGAAGATTACGTATACTATGCTAGTCTTTTAATAACAATTTATGAATTAGATGGTGACGTTAAATACATCGAAAAAGCAAAAGATATATTAATAAAAACCTGGGAATTTTTCTATGATAAAAAATCAGGATTAATGCAAAAAAATAAAATATTAGATAATGACCTTTTTGTTCAGCCAGTAGATCTAAATGATAATAATATACCTAATGGAAATAGCGTATATTTAAACTTATGTAATAAATTATACATAATAACTAGTGATAAAACATGGTTTGAAAAAATTGATATTTTAATGAAAAGTTTCCACCAAGTTTTAAACTCAAACTTTGCACAAATGTTTAGTTTTGTTAAATCATTGGATATTTGTAATGAAAGTATATCTTTTACAATTCATGGAAAGCATAATTTAGATCATAATATAAAAAAGTATTTACAAAAAAAATTTTTTACCAGGGCAACATTTAAATATCTAGATAATGAAGAAAAAGAGGCAAAAATTGTTATTTGTAAAAATCAAACTTGCTCAAACAAATTAAGTAATATAAAGGAAATTGAAGATTATCTAAAAAGAAACAATATAAGCTAATGATAGAAACTAAGGATCAAATAATAGAACATTTTAAGTCAGGCTCAAAGGATAAATCTAATTTAAAGATTGGAGTTGAGCATGAAAAATTTATTTTTGATAAAAAAACAAATACGAGAGTCGATTATTCCAAAATCAAAAAAATGTTTGAAAACTTATATGAGTTTGGGTGGAAACCTATTTTTGAGGAAAAAAATCCAATAGCGTTAACTAAAAATGGTAAAAGTATTACTTTAGAGCCTGGTAATCAAATAGAGCTATCTGGAGCAAAATTAAATAA
Organism: uncultured Pelagibacteraceae bacterium; assembly: GCA_902603045.1. Lineage (GTDB taxonomy): Bacteria > Pseudomonadota > Alphaproteobacteria > Pelagibacterales > Pelagibacteraceae > Pelagibacter. Next base: position 3,658 of record CACKTH010000035.1, read on the forward strand.
TATTCACGAAGCTTGTGCTGAATCTCATGAATATTTATTTGAATTAAATCAGGTAATTGAAAAATTAGATTTTAAAATAGTAAGTTCTGGATATGATCCTATATCTAAACTTGAGGATATACCTAATAATCCAAAAAAAAGGTATGAGGTTATGACCAAAGATATGCCTGTTGGAGGAAAACTAAGTTTGGATATGATGTATAAAACTGCAGGTACGCAGTTAAATTTAGATTATACCTCAGAAGAAGATTTTATAAAAAAGTTTAAGTTGGCAAATAATTTAGTTCCAATATCTATCGGACTTTTTGCAAATTCCTCTATAGTTGAAAAAAATAATAGTGGATACTTATCTTACAGATCTAAAGTTTGGCAAGAAACATCTAGAGGTGGATTGCCTGATTTTTTTTTAAAAGATGCAAATTTTGAAAAATATGCAGATTATATTATGAATTATCCAATCTTATTTTTACAAAGTGAAGGTAATTATATATCTGGAAAAAAATATTTATTTAAAAACTTTATGAATGGAGAAATTAAAGAAATTGGAAATAAAATTCCTAGTACTAATGATCTTGATACACATTTAGGAACAATATTTACAGAGAACAGATTAAAACAATATATCGAATTAAGATCAATGGATGCGTGCGGATGGGAGTGTTTATGTGCAGGTCCTGCCCTATTTACTGGATTACTTTATGGAAATCTGGAAGAAGCTTTAGATTTAATTAAAAATTGGGAAGCTAATGAAGTGCTTTCAGCTTATAAAGATGCCCCTAAAAATGGCTTAAAAACTAATTTGATGGGCAAGGATATAGCTTATTGGGCAGAGAGACTAATAGACATATCTAAATCAGGATTAAAAAAGAGAGACTTTTTAAATAGAAAAAAATTAAGTGAAGTTAAGTTTTTGGATCACTTAGAAAAGATTGTAAAAAATAAAAAAACAAATGCTGATAATATAATAAGTAAGTATTCAAATTCTGAAAATTTGAATGATTTATATGACCAATAAAATTGTTGCTATACAAGGTGATAATTTAAAAAAACTAAATATCAAAACAGATACTACTATTTTTTTAGCTCATGAAGCTCAAAACAGGGGTTATAAATTATTTTATTATTATCCAGAAAATTTGTCGAATATAAGAGGAAAAACTGTAAGTGAAGGATATTTTATTAAAATTGATTATTCAAAAAAGAAATTTTATAAAATTTT
>CACKTH010000036.1 GCA_902603045.1 uncultured Pelagibacteraceae bacterium
TTTATCACCGTATCCCCAGCCTATCCTTAATGAAGCTAGACCATAGATTTTTGAAAATGTTCTTAAAATAAATACATTTTTAGAGTTTTTAAATAACTCAATTCCAGATTTGTAATCTTTATTCTTCATATATTCAAAATATGCATCATCAACAACCAATAAAATATTTTTATTTAATCTTCTCCTTAAGTCTAATAGCTCGTTTTTTGTTAAATAAGTGCCTGTTGGATTATTTGGATTTGCAATAAAAACAATTTTTGTTTTTTTTGATGTCTTTTTAAGAATTTCTTTAACTGAAACTTTAAAATTAATTTCTTTAGCTAATTTTACATTTGCCCCAACGATTTTGGAGTATATCCTATACATGAGGAAACTGTACTGAGGAACAACAACTTCATCATTTTCTCTAAGGAACAATTGACAAAGCATTTGAATTACTTCGTCAGAACCAGAGCCACAAATTATCTTGGATTTATCACAACCATACTTCTTTGATATTTTTTGTGTTAATTCCGAAAATTTACTGTCTGGATATTTTGATATATCAAATTTAGACTTAACAATTTTTTCGACATTTTTACTGACACCTAAAGCAGATTCATTTGCAGATAACTTAATAATATTTTTATTACCAGCCAATAAGGATTTTCCTGGTTTGTAACTCTGTAATTTTATGTTTTTAAATCTTGGCAATGTCATAGTAAATATTTCACTATAAATAGTCTTTTAACTAGATAAAACAATAATTAATTGAGCAATATTTGACATATAAATTCCTTTGAAGTAAAAGCTGCATGCGCTGATTTATACTGAATTGCGAGCGCTATAAAAAAACCGCTAAAATGTTTTTTTTCTCACAATTCAATCAGTACAATTATTATGAATAAGAATATTGATACAAAAAAAATAATTATATCAAATCCCCTTAAATTGGATTGTGGTAAGGAAATTAATAACTTTCCAATAGCATATGAGACATATGGGGAATTAAACAGTGAAAAAAGTAATGCAATATTAGTTTTCCATGCTTTGACTGGAGATCAATATGTTTCTGGAAAAAACCCAATAACTAATAAAGATGGTTGGTGGAGTTATGTTGTTGGAGAAAACAAGCCAATTGATACAAATAAATTTTTTGTGATTTGTGCAAACGTTATTGGAGGCTGCATGGGATCTTACGGACCTAGCACAATAAATGAGTCCACCGGTAAACAAATAGGAACTGATTTTCCAATTATAACTATTAACGACATGGTTAACGCTCAATATGAGCTAATTAAATATTTAGAAATTGAAAAACTTTTTGCTGTAGTAGGTGGTTCAATGGGTGGAATGCAAGTACTTCAATTTGTTGCCAATTTTCCAGATAAAGCAAAACTTGCAATACCGATTGCTTGCACATCTAGTCACTCGGCACAAAACATAGCGTTTAATGAATTAGGAAGACAGGCAATTATGGCTGACAGTAAGTGGGAAAATGGATTTTATAGTAATTACAAATTAAATCCTGACAAAGGGTTAGCGGTAGCAAGAATGGCAGCACATATTACTTATCTTTCTGAAAAAGGATTGCAGGAAAAATTTGGAAGAAAATTGCAAGATAGGGATAGCCTAAGATATGGATTTGAGGCAGATTTTCAAATTGAGAGTTATCTTAGATACCAAGGATCTGTGTTTGTTGATAGATTTGATGCTAATAGTTATTTATATATAACTCGTGCAATGGATTATTTTGACTTATCCAAACAGTACAAAGGAAACTTATCTGAAGCATTCAAAGAAACTAAAACAAAATTTTTTGTAATATCATTTACATCAGATTGGTTGTATCCAACATCGGAGAATAGAGAAATAGTTATAGCACTAAATTCTATTAGTGCAGATGTCGGATTTGTAGAAATAGAATCTGATAAGGGGCATGACTCATTTTTGCTCGATGTTCCAAGTTTCCTAAAGACACTTGGCGATTATATTAATTCAACCTACAAAGTTATAAATGAAAGAAGAATTTAACATTATATCTAATTTGATAGAGGAAAATACTAGAGTTCTAGATGTCGGTTGTGGCAATGGAGACTTGATGAAATTTTTACAAGAAAACAAAACTAAAGATATTCGTGGACTAGAAATCTCTAAAGAAAAAGTTCAAAATTGTTTATCAAAAGGATTAACTGTTATAGAAGGGAATGCTGAAAGTGATTTAAAACAATTTCCTAAATCGTCTTTTGATTACGTTATTTTAAGCCAAACATTACAAGCTTTTCTTAATCCTGAATTAGTAATTAATGAATTACTAAAAGTAGGAAAAAAGGCAATTGTTACTATACCTAATTTTGGTTACTGGAGAGTTAGACTACAATTATTGTTTAAAGGCACAATGCCTGTAACAGAAAATTTACCTCATGAATGGTACAATACACCAAATTTACATATGTGCACAATTAAAGATTTTTATAATTTTTGCAGTAGTAAGAATATTAAAATATTTAAGTCTATCGCTTTAAAAAAAAGTCGAATTTCAGAAATAAATAAATCAAATTTAAATTATAAAAATCTTGACTCTCATTTAGGTATATTTTTAATAGAAAGTTAAATGAAAGTAGAAATTATTAAGTGTCTGGAAGATAATTTTTCTTATATTTTAATTAATGAAGCTAATAGAAATTGTTGTGTTGTTGATCCTGGTGAAGCAGATCCAATTATAAATTATTTAGAGAGAAATAAATTAAATTTAAAATATATATTAAATACACATCATCATCATGACCATGTTGGCGGGAATGAAGAATTAAAAAAAAAATTTAATGCAGAAGTAATAGGTTATATCGGAGATAAAAATAGAATACCTCAAATTGATATTTGCTTAAGTGATGGTGAAATTTGGAAAGAAGATATTTTTGAAGCAAAAATATATCATGTCCCAGGTCACACAATGGGTCACATCTGTTTTCATTTTTTTAAAAATAAGTTAATTTTTACAGGAGATACTTTATTCTCTATGGGATGTGGAAGAATTTTTGAAGGGAGTTATGAGCAAATGTACAACTCACTACAAGTTTTAAAAAATTTAGATAAAGATACAAAAATTTATTGTGGACATGAATATACTTTAAAGAATTCTGAATTTTGTTTAGCACAAGATTCCAATAACAATGAATTACTAAACAAAATTAAAGAAATTAAAGAAAAAATTAAACAAGGTAAAACTAGTATGCCATCAACGATTGGTGAGGAACTTAATTGTAACATTTTTCTTAAGTCAAACGATCTAGAAAATTTCAAAAAATTGAGAGATTTAAAGGATAATTTCTAAGTTATTAACCTTGACTATGATGCAACCCAGACTATATTGCTGACTATAAAAATTAGGGCTAACTATGTCATTCGCGGTAATTCAAACAGGTGGTAAACAGTATAAAGTGAAAGCTGGAGAGATTCTTAAAGTTGAAAAGCTCGAAGATTCAAAAGAAAATTCAAAAATAGAGTTTAATGAAATACTAGCTTACGGAGATGATAAAAATTTAGAGTTAGGAGAGCCGACAATTAGTGGAGCTAAAGTTGAAGCTGAATTAATAAAAAATGGAAAAAATAGAACAGTTCTTATTTTTAAAAAAAGGAGAAGGCAAAATTCGAGAAGAAAAAATGGTCATAGACAAAAATTTACAATGGTAAGAATAAGTAAAATCTATTCAAAAGATGGTAAAGTTATCTCTGAAGCAGAAAAAAGAAAAGAAATACCATCAAAAAAAACAGTTGAAACTAAGGAAGCAGCTAAATAAAAAGTAATTTATGGCAACGAAAAAAGCAGGTGGATCGTCAAGAAACGGAAGAGATAGTGCAGGTCGTAGACTTGGTGTGAAAAAATATGGTGGCGAGATGGTTGTGCCTGGCAACATTATTGTAAGACAAAGGGGAACTAAAATATTTCCTGGAGAAAATGTTGGCATGGGTAAAGACCATTCGATATTTTCAGTTGTTAAAGGTAAAGTAGAGTTTAAAAAATCAAAATCTGATAGAACTTACGTTTCTGTAAAGCCCAATTAATAGATACAACACTCACATAGTTGTTATATGAAATTTCTAGATCAAGTTAAGATATATGTAAAAGCTGGCAACGGAGGGTCGGGATCTCCAAGTTTTCGTAGGGAAAAATTTGTAGAGTTTGGTGGCCCTGATGGCGGCGATGGAGGGAAAGGAGGATCTGTAATTCTTATTAGTGAAAGAAATCTTAATACTTTGATTGATTACAGGTATCAACAACACTTCAAAGCTGAAAGAGGAAAGGATGGCAGCGG
>CACKTH010000037.1 GCA_902603045.1 uncultured Pelagibacteraceae bacterium
CAATCTATTTATTTACTCTTAATAAAAGATACACATTAGATGGAGATTTTCACTGGAATACTGCGGGTTTAATTAATCATTCATGTAAAAATAATTGTGAGTATGAAGGTAAAGGTTTAAAGATATGGGTTACAGCAGTGAAAAATATTAAAAAGGGTGAAGAGCTTACTTGTGATTATGGATTTGGTTATGATAAAGATTATAAGCAGTTTCCATGTAAATGTGGGTCCAAAAACTGTTGCGGATATATAGTACGGGCCGAATCGAGATGGAGAATCAACAGAAAATTTGCAATAGGTAAAAAAAGGAGAAGCTAATATTTTACTTTTTCCAAGTATAATCCATGTGGTGGCGCTAAAGGTGCACAATTTTTTCTGTTTTTTGACCTAAAAACTTGATCAAATTTTTTTAAATTCCACTTTTTTTCAGATAAATATTTTAATGATCCAACAATTGATCTGACCTGACTTTTTAGAAATGATTGAGATTTAATTCTTATCTTGATTTGTTTGTTTGATTTTAAAATTTGTATATTATTTATTGTTTTTATCGGATTTTTTGAATTACAATTTGAAGCTCTAAATGTTGAAAAATTATGTGTTCCAATTAATTTTTTTGCACCTTTTTTCATTAAATTAATATCCAAATTTTTTCTAATGTTCCACTCCCTATTATGATTTAACATTGATGGTGAATGATTATTTCTAATTAAATATAGATATACTCTCTCCTTAGCTGAAAATCTTGAGTGAAAATTATTTTTTTTTTGTTTTATTTTAAGTATTGAAATTTTATTTTTATTAAGAAAATAATTTAAAGATTTTATTAATTTATTAATCTCAACAATTTTTTTTTGACAATCAAAATGAGCCGACTGTTCCATAGCATGAACACCTTTGTCAGTTCGACCAGAACCATGTAGGGAAATTTTTTCTTTTAATAAATTGCTGAGAACATTTTGTATTGTTTTTTGTATGGATTTTCCTTTTTTTTGAGTTTGCCAACCTATGAATGATGTCCCAACATATTCGATAAGTAATTGATATCTAATCATTATTTATAATGACGCCTTTTTTTAAACTACTACCTAAAACAAAATCTTCAGTAAATTGAGGTTTTTTTCCTTGTCTTTGAATTTTAATTACTTTAATTGAGTTGTTGCCACAAGAAATTGTTAAATCATTTCCAATAATTTCACCTGGTTCTTTAGTATCTTCAGAAAGTTTAGCCTTTAATATTTTATATCTGTTATTTTTATATTTAAACCAACCACCAGGCTGTGGATAGAGGCCGTTAATTTTGGCTAAAATTAAATTAGCATCTTCTTTCCAATTAATTTGGCCTTCATCTTTGTTAATTTTTTTAGCATATGTTGCTAATTTATCATCCTGATCTTCAAAAGTTGCCTGGTCACTTAAAATTTTTTTTATATTTTCAGATATTTTATTTGCACTAAGATTTGATAATTTTTCTGATAAGGTCTCTGCATTATCTTGGTCAAGAATATCTATTGAATATTTGTTACATACTGGTCCAGAGTCTAATTTTTCATTAATTTTCATAAATGATATACCAGTTGTTTTTTCATTGTTTAAAATTGACCTTTGAATTGGTGCTGCCCCTCTCCATTTTGGTAATAATGAAGCATGAATGTTCAAAAAACCTTTCTTACTCAATTTAAGAATTTTTTTTGAAATTAACTGACCATATGCAACAACAATTACAAGATCTAAATTTAATTCTTTAAGATATTCAAATTCTTCATCAATTTTTTTTGGAGTTTTAATTTCTAGATTAAGTTCCTCAGCACACATATGAATTGGTGACTTTGTAAACTTTTGACCTCTATTTGATTTGCTTGGAGGCTGAGTAAATACACAGTTAATTTTATATTTTTGATTAATTTTTTTTAGAATAGGCACAGCAAATAGTGGAGTGCCCATGAATACAATATTTGACATTTAAACAACAACTCTATTAGAAGTTTTTTGTTTAGACAATTTTTTTATTATTAAATCTTTTTTGATTTTAGATAAATAATCAATGATTAGTTTTCCATCTAAGTGATTAATTTCATGTTGTAAACATGTTGAGAGTAGTCCATCACATTCCATTTCTTTCTTATCACCGTTTTCGTCTATATAAGATACGGTGCAAATTTCTGGTCTTTCTATCTCAATAAAGGTATTGGGTATTGATAAACAACCTTCCTCATAAGTAGACATTTTTTCACTTAATGTTTTTATTTGTGGATTAATAAAACATAATGGTTTTTTTTTATTTTCGTTTTTTGAGACATCTAAAACAACTACTCTTTTAAGAATTCCAACTTGAACAGCTGCTAAACCTATACCATTATGATGGTACATAGTTTCAAATAAATCTTTTATGAGTTTTTTTTCGTTAACATCAACTTTATTTAAAGGCTCAGATTTTTTTCTAAGAATATCATCGGGTACCGTGATTAGTTCTTTTACTGACATAGTTTATTTATTGTTTAGACTTTTAAAGGCAAGACTTCTATTAGAATTTCGTTCCTTAAATCTACATTTTTTAGCTCATTCATAGTTGAAACTAATAAATTCACAGTGTTTATATCTAGATCTTCAAGTTTACTTTCACCAACAATATCTACTATTTTAATTAATAATAAGCCTAACTCTCCATTCGATAGCATTTGTTTTATATCAGAGGAAAATTGATAGTTGTATTCATAAAGGTTTGAGTATTTTTTATCTATTTTTACACCATCTGATTTAAGAGATTCAATAAGAATCATATCTTTTGTAGAAAAAACATATTTTTTGTTTCTTTTAATTTTTTTTAAAATATCGTTTGTTTCCTTTTCAGCTCTAGGCAAACTAGTTTTATTTAAAAAGTAATTTAATAATTTTGACTGATGTATTTTTTTATTATTAAATTTTATCTTTCTCTCTTTTTTTAATTTATTGTCGGTATGATTTTCATAAAAGGTAGTAAAATTTGAGGGAACATCGTCTTTTTTTATTTTTTTTAATATTACTTTGATTTCATTATCAAACGCATTATCTAATTTTTTTTTTTGGAAAGATTTATATAGTTCAGACGTCATACTTAATCTTTGCTCAACATCAACAGATAAAAGTAATCTTTGATATAATAAAGCTCTTCCCTCATAATCTGGAAGTAGTTTATAAGCATCTTTGGCATTTAATAGTTGTGTTATGTTAAATTGAAATTTTTTATATGTATCCAGTAGTTCTCTCTCATCAAATACATTTTCATGAGTAGCTCTTTCTAATAATCTTAAATCTTCTGGATTTTCAATATCAAAGGAATTTGCATTTTTAAGAATATTTGATGACGACAAATAACTCCAGATATATCTAGGTGAGTCTATTTTTGGCTCATAATTAAAATCATTATTTGTTTTATGAGATAAGTGAAAATATAAAATATTTTCGTCTGAAATTATTTCATCTTTGTTTGCGTAACCCATTAATGTATTAAATTTATTTTCAAAAAAAATGTCAATCTCATCCAACTCTTTTGACAAATCAAAAAGTAGTTGAGCTTGCTCTTTTTTATCCTCTAGAATTAAGCAATAAATTTTAAAATTATTTAAATATTTATCAGTAATAGCACCACTAATGTTAAATATTTCACATGCTTTTTTTACTTCAGAGTTTGAAAGAAAATATTCTGAATAAAATTTAATCAATTTATTTTTATTTGAGACTTCAGAATTATTAATTAAAAATTCTTTAATTAATTCAAAATCTTTTTTGTTTATTAGATGATTAAATTTAAACTCTAAAAATTCCTCTTCAGTAATATTATTTGTTGGAATATATGAATTTGTTAGTAAAGCTATGTCTAATATTTTTTTTGAAAATTTAGATAAGTTTCTATTTAAATTTTTATTTAATATACTTTTAATTAACTCACCATCACTGTTCGACCACATGTCAATTTTTAAGCCATTCTGTGCAGGATCATATAATCCAGCTAATTTTATAGTGGATGACTCGATTT
>CACKTH010000038.1 GCA_902603045.1 uncultured Pelagibacteraceae bacterium
ACAGAGACAACAGGATTGTCAGTCAAAGATGGACATAGGATAGTTGAGATTGGCTGTATTGAACTTGATAATTTAATTCCCACTAAAAATATTTTTCATTGTTATTTAAACCCTGAAAGAAAAGTTTCAGAAAGTGCCATAAAAGTTCATGGATATACTGATTCATTTTTAGCTGACAAAAAAAAGTTCAGAGAAATTGCTGATGATTTTCTTAATTTTATCGATGAAAAACAAATTGTAATTCATAATGCAGAATTTGATATTACACACTTGAATAATGAGCTTTTATTAGCTGACAAAAAAAAAATTTCAAATGAGAATGTTATAGATACACTCGAATTAGCAAGAAACAAATTTCCAGGCTCGGGAGTAAGTTTAGATGCTTTGTGTAAAAGATTTAGAGTTGATAACTCAAGAAGAAAGAAACATACAGCAATATTAGACTGTGAGCTTTTATCAAAAGTTTATATAAATCTCATTGGACAAAAAGAACCAGTTTTTCAATTTGAAAATAATATACAAAAGGAAAAAATCACAAGTCAAAAGATAAAAAACTATTCAAAAAAAATTATTTCTGTTTCAAATAAAGAAATCGATGACCATAAAAGATTTTTAAAAACAAATTTAAAAAAAAATTTTTTTTAGTTGCCTTTTTGTCTATAAAGTTTTTCAAAGTCTATTTTTTTTTCCATTTTTAGAACAGGAAAGCCAGAATCTTTAATCAAATTTATCAAGATTTTTTCAATATCTGGATAAACTTTTTTTTGAACATCACAAAGAAGTATTCTTTCTAAATCTTTTTTATCTATTTTTTGGTCTTTAATTTTAATCACAGTACAATAGGAAATTTCAAAATGAGATTTCCTTTTATTTTGATTTGGATCACTAAATGATAATTTTGTAACTACCTCGATTAATTTATTTTTTAATGTTTTAGGACTTATATTTATCCCAAGGGTGTATTTCGTAATATAGTCTCTACTAAATATGAAAGTTTCAGCATTTGGAATCTCCACAGATAAATCCTGAATATATTTAAAAATTATTTCATATTTTTCTGTCATTATTGTCATCTATATCCTCAAATTCACCTTCAATAAAATTTTTATTATGTTCAGATTTATTACTTTTTTTATTTTTGCTCACAAACTTTTTTAAGATCACTTTTCTTGAATAAGGTATTATTAATAGTAGCCCCATAAAATCCGTAGCGAAACCTGGAAATATTAATAGAAATGCCGCAAAAGCGAGTGTTGCGCCTGAAATTAGTTCATAAACTGGCAGCTGGTTTTTTATTAATTGCCCAATTCCGGACTTTAATGTGTTGAATCCTTCATATCTTGCATATGCCACTCCAAGAATTGCTGTAGATAAAATGAGCAAAACTGTATTAAATGCACCTATTTGTGATCCAATTTTAATAAATAAGTAAATTTCGATAAGTGGAATGCCAATGATAAAAATTAATACTGTGTTCATTTGTCTATAATTTAAATAGCAGGTTGAAATTTATTAACATTGTAAATATTATATACTTATGAGTTATAGCTTTGAATACATTGATATTATACTTCTTGCAATGATTGCAGGCTTTATTTTTTTAAGATTAAGAGGAATTTTGGGAAAAAAAACAGGTTTTGAGGAAGACGTAGAGTCAAGCTTTGCACATGAGCCCCCACCTATTAAAACTGCAACAGATATAAATGCTAAAACTTTTGACGATAATGCAAAAAAAGATTTCATAAAAGGTGCTAAAATTGCATACGAAACAATAATAACTAATTTTGCAAATGGTAAGTTAAAAGAGATAAAATCTCTATTGGATAAAAATGTTTATCAACAATTTGAAGAAGCAATCAAAGATAGGGAGAATAAAGAATATTTATCAGAAACAACATTCATAGGTATAAATACAGCTGAAGTTAAAGAGCATCAACAAAACAAAAATATGCTAGAAGTAACAGTTGAGTTTGTAAGTGAAATTATTTCATGTGTGAAAGACAAAGATAATAAAATAGTCTCAGGAGATCCAGAAAAAATAAAAAAAGTATTAGATACATGGAAGTTTTCGAAAGATAGCAAGTCTTCAAATCCAAATTGGCTTTTAATTGACACTCAAGCTTGAATAATAAACTTTCAGAAAAAGACAAAAAAGATTGGGAAAATTTCTTAAATAACAAAGATCCTTTGGAGGTGAAAGATCAAGAACTCTCGCAAAAAAAATCAATTATTGAGAAGTCAATTGATCTACACGGCTTAACTTTAAATGAAGCAAATAATAAAATATATAAATTCATAAAATATTGTCATGAAAACAATGTAAAAAAAATTAATGTGATTACAGGAAAAGGTATGAGATCAAAAAATATTAACGATCCATATCAATCTAAGGATCTTAGTATCCTTAAGCACTCAGTTCCAGAATATATTAAAGGTAATTCAGACTTAATGAACAGGATACTCAAAATTGATTTTGAAGCTGTGAACAGTAGTTCTATGGGAAGTTTTGATATTTTTCTTAAAATTACAAAATAAATTTTGATAAATCTGTATCTTTAACTAACTCGCCTATATTATCTCTAATATATTTACCATCGACTACAATTTTTTCACCTGCCCTATCTGTTGCTGTAAAGCTTATTTCATCTAAAACTCGCTCTATAATAGTATGTAGTCTTCTAGCTCCTATATTTTCAACGGAGGAATTCACTTCGCTTGCTATATGAGCAATTGTATTTATTCCGTCTTCTGTAAATTCTAGATCTACCTTTTCGGTTTTAAGAAGTGCTTTATATTGTTTAATTAAGCTATTATCTGGTTCTTTTAAAATTCTAATGAAATCATCACTATTCAATGCATCAAGTTCAACTCTTATTGGCAGTCTACCTTGAAGCTCGGGCAAAAGGTCAGATGGTTTAGCCAACTGAAAAGCACCAGACGCAATAAATAGAATATGATCTGTTTTTATAGTTCCATATTTCGTGCTTACTGTTGTTCCCTCGATTAAAGGTAATAAGTCTCTTTGAACACCTTCTCTTGATACATCGCCGCCAACTCTATCTGTTCTAGCTGAAATTTTATCAATTTCATCTAAGAAAACGATACCATTATTTTCAGTGGAGTCTTTTGCTGATTTAATTATTTTGTCTTGCTCAATTAATTTGTCTGACTCTTCATTAATTAAAATTTCATGAGATTCTTTTACAGACATCTTCTTCTTTTTTGGCTTTTGACCCATAGATTTACCAAGCATATCTGAAATATTGATCATACCTACGTTTGCTCCTGGCATTCCAGGTATTTCAAAAGAAGGCATTTGATTTGAATCGCTTACAGCTATTTCTATTTCATTGTCATCAAGGTCACCATCTCTAAGTCTTTTTCTAAAACTTTCTCTAGTTGCAACACTTGCTTTATTTCCTATCAATGCATCTAACACCCTGTCTTCAGCTAATTTTTGTGCTTGAGCATGAACTTCCTTTCTTTTTTTTACCTTCTCCATAGCAATTGCAATTTCTAAAAGATCTCTTACAATTTGTTCAACATCACGTCCAACATATCCTACTTCAGTGAATCTGGTTGCTTCAACTTTGACAAAAGGTGCTTCAGCTAATTTTGAGAGTCTTCTGGAGATTTCAGTTTTACCAACACCAGTTGGTCCAATCATTAAAATGTTTTTTGGAAGAACTTCATCTTTCATATCTTCCTCTAAAGCTTGTCTTCTCCATCTATTTCTCAAAGCTATCGCAACGGCTCTTTTAGCTTTATTTTGTCCAA
>CACKTH010000039.1 GCA_902603045.1 uncultured Pelagibacteraceae bacterium
CTTAATTGTTTTAAAATTTTCATTAGGCAAAATCACTTCAATTTTTTTGTTAGGGGATGGAAAATCAATCTGACTCAAAACAACAATAGACAAAATCAATATAAAAAAAATAACTCCAGCTTTAATAGCAAATTTCATATTATTTTATATTCCTCTGTAGTATAATGTTTTAAAAGCATATAATTTTGTAAAATCAAAATAAGACATATTTGTGTTTTTTCAACTTAGAAATATATGGGAACAAATAAAAATCTAGTTTTAGTAGGTATGATGGGCTCGGGAAAGACATTAATAGGAAAATTGATTTCTAATCAAGCCAAACTTAAATTTATTGATATAGATAATAAAATTGAAGAAAAAGAAAAAATGAAAATTGCAGAAATTTTCAAAAAAAAGGGAGAAAAATACTTCCGTGAATGTGAAGAAGAAATAACATTGTCATATTTAAAAGGTGAGAAACAAATTTTATCACTAGGTGGAGGTGCATATATTAATACTAATATTAGAAAAGAATGTAAGAAAAATTCTTTTAGTTTTTGGTTGAATTGGAAAAAAGATGTAATAATTAAAAGGATAAATGGTAGCAAAAAAAGGCCTCTAGCTATGACATTAAGTGAAACAGATTTAGAGAGAATAATAAATGAAAGGGCTAAAATATATAGTTTGGCAGACTTCACAATTAATTGTGATCAGCTAAATAAAAATGAAATAGCAAATAAAATTATAAAGAAATATGAAACAAAAAATAATAAAGGTTAAAACTAAAAGCAAAAATTACGAAGTTCACATTGGTACCAATCTAATTCCAAAACTGAAAAATATTTTAAAAAAAAATAAAGTATTATTTTCGAAATGTTTGATTGTGATTGACCGCAAGATACCAAAAAAATTTAGAACATTACTCTTAAGAAATTTAAAAAATCAAAAAATTTATACTTTAAATTTTAATGCAAATGAAAAAAATAAAAGTTACTTAAGTATTGACAAAATACATAATGTTTTATTTAAAAATAATTTTTATAGAGAGGACTGTATAATTTCATTTGGTGGAGGAATTACAGGAGATGTAGTTGGATATGCAGCCAGCACATATAAAAGAGGAATAAAATTTATTAACATACCATCCACTTTATTAGCTCAAGTCGACTCTTCTATAGGTGGAAAAACAGGCATTAACAATAAATTTGGAAAAAATCTTATAGGAAGTTTTTATCAGCCAGATTTAGTAATTTCAGATATTAATTTACTACATACCCTCCCCAAAAGAGAAATAATATGCGGATATGCTGAAATATTAAAAAGTAGTTTAATTGATAGCAAAAAAAATTTTGTTTTTTTAGATAAAAATTTTAATAATATTTTAAATCTAAAAGGAAATTTTATAATTAACGCAATTTTAAATAGCTGTTTATTAAAAAAAAAAATTATTGAAAAGGATGAAAAAGAAAAAAATTTAAGAAAATCTTTAAATCTTGGCCATACTTTTGCTCACGCATATGAGGCTACACTTGGTTATTCAAAAAAATTAAATCATGGGGAAGCTGTTTTATTTGGTTTAATGAATGCTGTAAATTTTAGTAAAGAAAAAAAAATTATTTCAGATCTAAATTCAGAATTAATAAATAATCATATTAAAAAAATAGAAATTAAAAATAAATATAAAGATCTTTTTAATAAGAGGAAAATTACATCAATTCTAAATTTTATGAAAAGTGATAAAAAAAATAAATCAGACAGTATAAACTTAATATTAATAAGGAATTTTGGTAAATTAAACCTAAATTATCAGGCCAAATCTGGTGAATTGAATAAGTTTTTATTAAAAGAATTAAATAAAGCTTATTTGTAAAGAATGAATATCAGTTTTCAGTTCTTCGCTTAAAATTTTGTAAATTACTTTATTAGACTGAATTCTATTCATTTTTTTTAATATGTCAGAATTTATTTCTATTTTAATATGAAATTTGCCTTTCTGATGTGAATTATGTTTTAAATGCTTATAAGTGTTGTCAATTATCTTTACGTCTTTTATGGAAGTGTCTTTCAAAAGTTTATTTTCAATTTTTTTTGAAAGTTGATTAATATCCATTAAACTTGATATTATATAATATGAAAAATATTTGTGAATGGAATAATTGTAACGAAGAGGGACTTTACAAAGCTCCAAAAGAAAAGGATAACAGCAAAAAATATAGGCTTCTCTGTCTTGAACATGTAAGAGAGTTTAATAAAAGCTGGAATTATTTTTCAGGTATGAGCGACGAACAAGTAATCAACTTTTTAAAATCTGACATGACATGGCATAAGCCTACGCAGAGTTTTAGTTCTTCAGATAATTTTTTCAAAATATTGTGGAATAATACTTTAAAAGACGAAAATGGAAAACTTAAAGAATTTAGTAACTTGAATCATATGAATAAGTTTAAGTTTAATAGTAATGATCTTAAAGCCTTTGAAATTTTGGGTGTTGGAGTTGGTTTAAAATGGGCGAAAATACAGGAAAAATTCAAAAGACTTGTGAAAAAATTTCACCCTGATATGAATGCTGGCAATAAAAAATTTGAAGATAAGCTTAAAGTGATAACTTTAGCTTATACCCAATTAAAAAATACTTATAAGGACAAAATTGACAACAAATATTGAACAGACCCCAGATATTAAATTATCTATTAAACAAACATTCGGTATTGATTCTGATATGGAAGTGGACGCATTTTCAAAAAAAACTGATTATGTGCCAGATATAGATAAAACTTATAAATTTGATAAAGACACTACTTTAGCAATACTCTCTGGATTTTCATTTAATAAAAGAGTTCTTGTACAAGGTTATCATGGAACAGGTAAATCCACACATATAGAACAAATTGCAGCTAGATTAAACTGGCCATGTATTAGAATTAACTTAGATAGCCATGTTAGTAGAATAGATTTAATTGGTAAAGACTCAATCGTAATCAAAGATGGAAAACAAGTTACAGAATTCAAGGAAGGAATTCTTCCATGGTCGATACAAAATCCAGTAGCTTTAGTATTTGATGAATATGATGCTGGGAGACCAGATGTGATGTTTGTAATTCAAAGAGTTTTGGAGGCTGAGGGAAATTTTACTTTATTAGATAAGAATAAGGTTATTAAACAAAATAAATATTTTAGATTATTTGCAACTTCAAATACTGTTGGTTTGGGGGATACAACTGGACTTTATCATGGTACACAACAAATAAACCAGGGACAAATGGATAGATGGAACATCGTTACAACATTAAATTATTTAGCTTTGGAAAAAGAAATGGAAATTATTTTAGGAAAAAACAAGTCTCTAGATAATAATAAAGGTAAAGAGAGAGTTGCAAACATGATAAAAGTTGCGACATTAACAAGAAAAGGCTTTATGGCTGGAGATATTTCAACAGTTATGAGTCCTAGGACAGTACTACATTGGGCAGAAAATTCTGAAATATTTAAAGACGTGGGTTATGCATTCAGAGTAACTTTTTTAAATAAATGTGATGATGTAGAAAAGAATACAATCGCAGAATACTATCAAAGATGTTTTGGAGAAGAATTGCCAGAATCGATGATAAATATTCAGGTTTAATGAATAAAGATGATCTTATAAAAGAGCAATTTAAACAAGCTTTAAACTCAACGATTAAAGCGATTTCAGGTGAAACATATCCATTAAAAGACAAAAAAAATTTAAAAGAATTTAATATTTCT
>CACKTH010000040.1 GCA_902603045.1 uncultured Pelagibacteraceae bacterium
GTTCTATGTTAACAAAAAAACAAAAAAACCTGCTTTTATTTATCAACAAAAAGTTGAGATCTAGTGGTGTATCTCCCTCATATGAAGAAATGAAGGAGTCACTTAATTTAAAGTCTAAATCTGGAATTCATAGATTAATTAGTGCCTTAGAAGAAAGAGGCTTTATTAAAAGATTGGCTCATAAAGCAAGAGCTTTAGAAGTCATTAAGTTGCCTGAAACAGCTTCAGCAAATGATATTTATAATAGTTTTTCACCAAGTGTAATTATAGGTGGACTTGATGATAGTTCTAATCAATATAATTCAGAAGAAAATGAAATACCTGTATTAGGTAAAATTGCTGCAGGCACACCCGTAGAAGCAATTCAAAACGAAATTTCTAGAATACCTATGCCTTCTAATATTGAGAAAAATGGAGAATTTTTTGGACTAAAAGTTCAAGGAGACTCAATGATTGAGGCTGGAATAAATGATGGTGATACAGTAATTGTGAAAAAAACTGATACAGCTGAAAATGGAAAAATAGTAGTTGCGTTAATTGACGATCACGAAGCAATGCTTAAAAGAATAAGAAGAAAAGGTAAGACCGTAGCATTGGAAAGTGCTAACAGAAATTACGAAACTAAAATATTTGGTCCTGATAGAGTAAAAGTTCAAGGAATTCTAGTATCTTTATATAGAAACTTTTCCTAAAATAGTCTAAATAAATCTGATGAAAACAGTGGCAACTAGATTTGCTCCATCACCAACTGGTCCTTTGCATATTGGAGGAGTGAGAACAGCATTATTCAATTGGCTTTATTCAAAAAATAAAGGTGGTAAATTTTATCTGAGAATAGAAGATACAGATAAAGAAAGGTCTAAAGATGAATTCAAAAACCAAATAATAAATTCATTAAAATGGATAGGCATAGATTTTGATGATGTTGAATATATTCAATCAAATAAAATAGATGATCATATAAATATAGCTAATGAATTGTTGAAAAAAGGTTTGGCATATAAATGTTATTGTTCTACTGAAGAAATTGAAGAGCAAAAAAAAAAGGGCAAAACAAAAAAAATTACCATATATTTATAATAGAAAATGGAGAGATAAAAGTGAAACTGATACTCCAAAAGAAATTCAACCTGTAATCAGATTTAAAAGTAAAATTGAAGGAAAATCTGTCTTAAAAGATTTGGTCCAGGGAAATATAGAAATTGAAAATAATACTATTGAAGACTTTGTTATATTAAGAGCAGATGGATCACCTACATATAATTTATCAGCATCAGTAGATGATCATTTAATGGGAATGACACATATAATTAGAGGTGACGATCATAAAATAAATACATTCAAACAGATACAAATTTATGATGCTATGAATTGGAAAGTGCCATCTTTTGCTCACATACCACTAATTCATACTATTGAAGGAAAAAAACTATCAAAGAGAGATAATGCATCAACATTAGATGATTATTCAAAAATTGGAATAATGCCTATTGCTCTTAGAAACTACCTTCTGAGATTAGGATGGTCATACAAAGATAAGGAAATTTTTGATTTAGATGAAAGTATCAAATACTTCAATTTAGAAGGAATTGGGAAATCGCCTTCAAAATTAGATATTAGTAGGATTTATTCAATCAATGAGCATTATATAAAAAATATTGATGAAAATGATCTATTTAATTTTTTAATAACTTATTGTGATACTTTTCATGAAAAGATAACTGATTTAGCACAGAAAAAAATTAAAAATTCATTACATTTTTTAAAAAATAAAGCAAAAACATTGGAAGATATTTACAAAAATTCAAAGTTTTTAATAAATGACAGAGTTCAAATAGAGAAAGAAGATAAAAAACTTTTAGACGAAACAGCTATTAAAATTATTAAATTATTTAGTAATGAAATTATTAAACTAACTAATTTTACTAGAGAAACACTTGAACCAATAATTAATGACCTGATAAAAAATAATAATACAAATTTTAAAGGAGTTGGACAGCCATTAAGAATATGCCTTACGGGATCAAAGTTTGGACCAGGTATATATGATATATTGAGTGCGCTTGGTAAAGAGGAGGTGTCAAGAAGATTATCTCAAATAAGATAACAAAACATTAGAAGCTTCATTGCTCGATGAAGTGTTCGATCTTAAATTCTCAATTGTTTTATTAACTTGTTTTAATTGTTCATTTATAAGTTCGGGTTTTTTTAACAAATAATTAACTGTTTTATATATTTCATCTGAGTTACATTCCTTTTGTAAAAGTTCAGGGATAATTTCTTTATCATTAATAATATTTATCATGTTTGCATATTTTATTTTTAAGAATAACTTAGCAATAAAAAAATTTAGAAAATTCATTTTATAAATTATTATTGATGGCACGCCAAATTTACAAACTTCAAGTGAAACAGTTCCAGATTTAACAATTGCAAAAATAGATTTTTTAATTGTAGCAATTTTTATATTTTCATTTGAAATAAGATCAACATTTTCTAAATTATTTTTTTTAATAATTTGAGATAAATATTTTTTAGAACCTTCGGTGGTATGAAAAAAATAATTATAATATTTTTTTTCTCTGTTCATTCTTTTGATAAACTCAATAAGTATTGGCATATGTGATTTCAATTCAGACAATCTACTACCAGGAAAAATCGAAATAATTTTTCCTTTTAATAATTCATTAATTTCAATCTTTTCGTGATTTGCGTTATCTAATATCGGGTGACCAACAAATGTATTTTTTAGTTTTTCCCTATCGAAATATTTCTTTTCAAAATGAAATAATAAAAGAATGTGATCTAAGAAACTTTTCATCTCCTTAACCCTACTCTCTCTCCATGCCCAAACCTTAGGTGCAATAAAATGAATAGTTTTAATATCTGGTTTTTTTAATTTAATTATTTTTGAAACACGAAGGGTAAAATCAGGACTATCAACACTAAATAAAATATCAGGACTGAATTCTATAATTTTTTTTACTGTTTCATTTATTTTACTTTTTATCTTAAAAATATTAAATAATACGTCTGTAAATCCTATGTAAGTAACATCCTTTTGGTCATATATTGACTTAATACCTATAGAATTTAAATATTGACCTCCAACAGACAAATATTCAATATTTATTTTAGATTTTTTTAATTCTTTAATAACTTCAGCAGCTAATTTATCACCAGATGGTTCGCCTGTTAAAATAAAAATCTTTTTCATTCAGCTAATACGAAAATGTTATTTTTATTTGCAAATTTTAATCCTTCTTGCTTATCTAAAAATATATTTTGACCTGCTTTAATTACTATTCCTTTTATATTAGCGTTTTTACAATCTTTTAAAGTATCAAGACCTATAGTTGGTAAGTCAACACGTAAATCTTGTTTTGATTTAGGCATCTTCAATAAAAGTTTATTCTTTAATTTATTATTTTTTATTTTTTTTAACATATCTTTTGTTCCTTTTCTTTTTTCAAAGGAAACAATCTTATGATTATTTATTACTAATGCTTGAACATAATTAAATGAATTTGATTT
>CACKTH010000041.1 GCA_902603045.1 uncultured Pelagibacteraceae bacterium
AAAATTGACATTGTTGCAGACGGTGAAAGAAAAGACATGGCTCATTATATGGATGATGATTTAGCAGTAAAAGCTGGTTTAAATATCAGCAAAAATACTGATAATTTTGGACTTAACTTTAATCTAGAGTTAAATGAACAAAATGGACTTAAAGATAGCCAGGTAAATATTTCTTTATCTAAGAAAATTCAAAATAATATAATCAAGAAAATAGAGGGCCAACCAATTGATCCTGAATTAGAGAAATTGTTTGATCAATTACAATTAGCTAAAGAAAATGAGAGATTGGCAGAGATAACTGGTAGAGCAGTTGAGGAAAACAGAATAATGAAAGATATGATTATTCAATTAATCAAAGAAAACAATAAACTCAAAACAGAGAGAGATCTCTTAATAAAAAATTGATTTTAAAGATTTAACTATAATAAAAATTTTATGATAAAATCAATGTAAATAATTATGATACAAAGTTACATAAATTGGGAAAAAAGACAAATTCAATGGTGGAAGAAAAAACTTGGAGTTTCAGAGCACGGTCTTGCTTGGTTATCTTTTATTAAGGGAATTTTTGTAGGACTATTAATTTACCATTTCTTTTTTTAATTATAATTTTCCAGGCAACCATGTTGAGAATGCCGGAAATAGTATCATTAATATTCCATAAATTATTCCAACGATTGTAAATAGAGGAACTTCTTTGAAAGCTTTGGCTGGATTTTCTTTGATCACACCTGCGGCTGTATAAATACCAACGCATACGGGGGGTGTTATCATTCCTATTCCTGCAAATGCAACAAACACTACATAAAGATGAAGTAAGCTCTGATTGAATGATAATGTAATTGCTGCAAAAATTGGAACAGTTAAATAAAATACAGGAACGATTTCTATAAACGTTCCAAGAATTAAACAAATTGCTCCAAGCATAATCCAAAATAGATTTACGCTCACACCTTTATCTGTGAAGAAGGTAATAATTTTTTGAGGAGCCTGAGTGTATGTTAAAACAACACTTAAGAACGTTGCTGTTGCAATAATGGCAAAAATTACTGCTGTTATGATCGCTGTTTCCTTTAAACAACTCATCAAGGATGAAAAAGTTAGTTCACGGTAAATTAAAAATCCTATTAGGACTGCATAAACACCCGCAACAGCAGCAGATTCAGACGGAGTAAGTATCCCTGCATAAATTCCACCTAAAATTATCACTGGGGTGATTAAAGCTGGAAGAGCAGCAATAAACGAACTTACTCTTTCCTTAAATGAAGCTTTTTCATCTGTTCTAATATGCCTGCATTTAAACAAAACTAGAAGGACCATTAAAACAAGGAGAACTAGGCCTGGTATAACACCTGCAGCAAAGGTTTTTGATACAGGTACGTTAGTTAGAGCACTAAATAATATTGCTGCATTGGATGGAGGTATCAATGCCTCTAATAGAGCCGCAGAGGCTGCTAGGACTACCACAAATGGTGTAGGATAACCTTGTTCAATCATCTTTGGCATCATAATTGTCCCAACAGCAGTAATGGCTGCGAGTATGGATCCACAAAAAGCTGCGAAGAAACCCATTGCAATAACCATTGCAACTCCCAATCCACCAGGCCAATGACCAACTAGTGTTGTTGTAAACTTGACTAATCTTGATGCTGCCCCACCTTTTAACATAGCCATTCCGGTAAAAATAAATAATGGAACTGCAATTAAGACATGTTTAGTTAGCGCACCAAATGAAACTTGTATCAAAACTGACCAAGGCAAATTTAATCCAGCAATAGCTGCTAGTGAACTTCCTAAACCAAACACTAAAAAAATCGGAACTGAGATGACTAATGTTATAAGAGAAATAATAAAAGCTAATCCAAACATTTATTCTTTTCCTGAAAGTTTTTTTAGACTATCTAAAATAAGTTCTAATGAGGTTAATGCTAAAATTAAAAAACCAACTGGAAATGCTAAAAACATCCACCAGATAGGAATATTAATTTCTAATTCCATCATCTGTCCTAAATTGTAATACATTGTTGTTGCATCAACTCCTGCTTTAAAGAAGACACACGCAGAAATTAGAGCTATTAAATTTACAATTGTTCCAATAATATTTTTTGATTTTTCAGATAAATAATGACTTAAGAAATCTACTTTAATATGTTGTCTTTGTTTTAATAAAGGACCAAGTAATGGAAATACTAACCAACTAACCATTACAGGTGGTAACTCAATAAACCACGCAAATCCTGTGCCTGTGATAAATCTTGTTGCGGCACTTAAGGCTAAAGCTGCCACCATTAAAAAGATAATGAACATTGCGAGCGAAATTGCAGCTTTTGCTAGCAAATTATTTATAGCTCGCAATGCCCTCATAATCTTTATAGAAAAAGTTTAACTTCTTCTAATTGCTGTTAGCATATGCTTGTGCTGCCTCTAAGGCGTCAGCATCAATCATTTTAGCCATAGCTGGCATTACTTCATCTTTCATTAGCTTGTCAAACTTAGCTTTTTCAGCTCCTGAAAGTGTAGTAACAATCCCTCCTCTTTCTTGGAATTTCTTAAGAGTGCTTTCTCCAGTATCCATAATTAAGTCAGTTGATCGTTTTCCAATTTCTTTACCAACATCCATTATGATTTTTTGTAAGTCTGGTGAAAGACTATTAAACCAAGTTGAGTTTGCCATGATATATGCATCAGCATAATATTGATAAGGCTTTTGAGCGTATTTTAAAAACTCCCACCAACTATATGCTTCAATACTTCCTGGAGGACTATTTATTGTGTCAATCATCCCAGTTTGTAAAGAAGTGTAAACTTCACCGGTAGGTAAAGACACTCTATTTGCTCCTAAAGCATCCCACATTGGCTCTTCACTTTTTAAAAGTCTTCTAGCCTTTAGACCTTTCATAGCATCAATACCTGTTAATTCTTTAGCACTTGAAAAAGTCATTACAGGTCCGACTGGGTTATACATTACTAATGTCGAATTAGTTTTTTTTGTTAACTCACCCCAAATTTCTTTTCCTTTTGGTGAGTTTTGGAAAAAACCTCTTTGCTGTTCCCAAGAATTAAATAATCCTGGAAATGAGGCAACATTAAAATTTTTGTTTATTGGTGGAAAACTTACCACTCCAACAATTCCTCCAAGTTCAACTGCACCAGAAGTTACTGCACCCATTACTTCTCTAATTCCAAATAATTGTTTAGATGGATAAACTTCTATTTTTAATTTTCCTTTTGCTCTTTTATTAACTTCATCTGCGAAAATTTGTGCATGTTTAGCACTATGGTGCTTTGGGCTCCAGTGAACAGATAAACGTCCAACTATCTCTGAAAAAGCAGCTGTTGAAGTAAGAACAAATGAAAAAATAAATGTTAAGCTAATTATAGCTTTATAAATTGATTTAAATTTATTCATTTTCCCTCTCTTT
>CACKTH010000042.1 GCA_902603045.1 uncultured Pelagibacteraceae bacterium
AGATCTATCTGATCCAGGATCTTTTAGAAAACCTGCGAATGCTTTCTCTGTAAAATTACCCATTAAAAAAAATTTAGCCATAGATACCTCCTTTAAATGTATTATAGCAATAAAAATAAATTTTATAAATTTTTTATTGATTTATTATAAGTTTATTCTTTTCAATCTGTAATAATTGTGGCGGTTCAAATACTCCACCAGGTATGTTACTGTTTGAAATATTAATTGCAGATTTAGCAACTATTCCTGCATTTATTGATCTATATTTTTGCAAACGCCCAACTAAAAATGGTGACACACATTTCATAGCATAAATTCCTATTTTTTCTCCTAATCTTTCCTCTTTTCTTTTTCCAATTAAAAATGATGGTCTAATTATAATAAACTTTTTAAAGTTTAGTTCTTTTAATTCCTCTTCAGCCATACCTTTATTTTTTAAGTATAAATTTGATGTTTTTTGACTAGCACCCAATGAAGATATAAAAGTAAAAATTTCCACACCATTATCCTTACAAATTTTTCCTATAGTTACAGGTAAATTATATTCTGTATTTATATAATCTTCCTTGTTAGGAGTTTTTTTTCTTGTTGTTCCAATGCAAAAAAAACAATCGTTACCTTTTATTTCTGATTTAATATTTTCTAATTTTGAAAAATCTGTTTGAATAACCTCTACTTTTGGATCGATTTTAGATATAGAAGACCTTACAAAAACCTTGATTTTTTTGTATTTTTCATCTTTTACTAATAATCTTAGCAAATCTCCACCTACTAATCCGGTTGAGCCGAATATTAAAGCTGTTTTCATAATTATAAACTTACACTAAATTTTCTTAAATTCGCTCAAATTATTTTGCTCTTCTATAGGTTCAGTCGATGGATTAAGTTCTATACCAGCTGGAGTTATGGTTTGAGGCATAGGTACAAATTGTGAGTCTGGGTTATCACCAGACTCTCTAATTTGCATTCTATATATTCCAAATAAACCAATAAATGAATGAAATATAATTAAGAAAATAAAAAATCCATTTTCTCCTAAAAATTCCATAAATAATGAGCACATAAAAGGACCACAAATCGCACCAAGTCCAAAAACAAATTGTAATCCTGCTCCTGCTGCTACAAATTTTTCTTTTGGTATAAAATCATTTGTATGAGCGAAAATTA
The DNA here is from genome assembly GCA_902603045.1 of uncultured Pelagibacteraceae bacterium. Lineage (GTDB taxonomy): Bacteria > Pseudomonadota > Alphaproteobacteria > Pelagibacterales > Pelagibacteraceae > Pelagibacter. The sequence goes on from CACKTH010000042.1 coordinate 1,168, forward strand.
ATGCAAACATTGGCAGACTACAAAAAGAAAAACACATTATACAGATATAAAAAAATATTTTTGATGTAGCTAAACCTTCAGGCATGTACATTTGACTTGAGGAAATAATTGCCAAAAAACAAAATAAAGCCGCTCCAAATGTAGTATAAATAATCACAATTCTTCTATCTAAAGCATCAGATAATTTTCCAATTGGCCATTGACTTATTGCTCCAGATATAGCAAATAAAAAAGTTACTATAGAAACTTCTAAAATACTAAAATTCATTGACGTGGCATAAACTGCAATCATTGAGAAAACGGCTGAATGAGATATTCCACACAAAAATGAACTTACAACACCAAATGGTGATGATTTATAAACTTCTTTGAGTTTCATACCTGATATTTTTTTAAAATTAGGTGCCTTTCTTTTTGTTAAAAGTATTGGGATAAGTGAAAAAGACATAAATAAAGAAATTAAAATAAAAGGCTGATAGCTTTCTGGTTTGCTAAAATTTATAAAAAACATTCCAATTGCCATAGAAGCGTACATAACAATCATATAGATTGATAAAACACTACCTCTATTTTTATTTGTAGATCTGTCGTTTAACCAACTTTCAGCAACTGTATAAAGACAAACCATACTAAATCCAGAAATCATTCTTAGTACAAACCAGGAAAAAGGGTTTACAAAAATTGAGTGTAATAAGACGACAATTGAAGTTACAGAAGCAAAAGCTGCAAAAACTCTAATATGACCAACTCTATGAATTAAAGATTGTATAACCTTTGCTCCAATAAAATATCCAACAAAATATCCAGAAAATAAAAAACCTGTCGATGATAGACCAAAACTTTCTTTAACCGCTCTAACACCTAATAAAGTACCTTGAAAACCATGAGCGAGCATTATAAATGCCATTCCTGTAAAAAGAGCCCAAGAGTTTTTTATAATTTTGTTCATAAAATTAGCGGTGTTTATGGGCGATCTAATTTTAAATCAAGACAAATTTGTGACAAAAAGAAAAATAATTTTACTTTGATGACGATTTTATTTTTAGATAAGAGTGAACAGCTATGGTAAATATAATTACAAGTCCACCAACTATTGTCTCTATGCTAGGCTGCTCTTTGATAACTAACCAAACCCAAATGGGTCCTAAAATGGTCTCAAGAAGAAAAAACAGATTAACTTCCTCGGCAGGTATAAATCTTGGAGCAATCGTCACTAAAACGAATGGAATTGCTACACACAAAATACACATTAAAGGTATATAAATCAGGTCTTTTTCAACTAACTCATAACTTTCAACAAAAAAGAGAGCAAATAGAGCTACTGTAAGCTTGCCAACAACAGCAGAGGGGAGCAAATCTCTATCTTTTGCTGACCTGATTATTACTGCGTTAGTGGCGAGTCCTAAAGATGTTGTTATACCCATGAGATCACCAAATAAGTTACCCATCTCTAAAGAGTCGTAAAATATATATATTACAGCGACTAAAGTAATGGCTATTGCTATCCAAGTCTTATTATCGGGAACTTCTTTTAGAAATATTGCACCAAGAATTGCCGAAAGCATGGGTGCCATTGCAATCATTATTAGAGTATTTGCTACATTTGTATTTTGGATTGAAATTATAAATGTGATGTTGCAAATCGAAAAACTTATGATGTAAAAAATACCTGCATAACCAACATTCAAAAATGCTTTAATAAAGTTTTTTTTATAAAATATGAGAAGTCCAATTAATACAGCTACAAATGGTATCGCGCCTCTATAAAATAATAATCCCCAAGTATCTATAGATGATAATCTTATAAAGAGTGAATCTGGTGTGATAAACATCACAGCTATAAATGCAAGTGATGATCCCTTTTGCTGATTTGATAAGTTTTTCAACTATAAACCTTTCCAAAAAGTCTTAGCCAAGTTTATTTGAGATAAATCAAAATATGTTTTTATACCTGTTGGTGATGTTACATTTATGTCTCCATTTAACTGTCCATCAATGAAGTCTATTCCTGCAAAGTAAATTCCGTCTTTCTTAATTTTTTTTGCAATAATATTTGAAACTTTCATTTCTTTATTACTTAAAAATGCGATTTTAGGTTTTGCACCCTTGCTCATATTGCTTAATATAGATCCTGATTTTGGAACTCTAGATATAGCTCCACAAACCTTACCATTTATAATAAAAACTCTTTTATCTCCAAACTTAATTTTATTTAAAAATTTTTGACACATAATGTGACCGTGTTTTTTCAATA
>CACKTH010000043.1 GCA_902603045.1 uncultured Pelagibacteraceae bacterium
CTTTAAATTATGGATCAAAACAGGAAATAATTTGTTCAGTAAAAAATATAATTAAAAAAAGAAAAAAAATTAATGAAATTAACATCAGTAAAAATTTATACACAAACGACGTTCCAGATCCTGAAATTTTAATAAGGACTGGTAACGTTAAAAGAATAAGCAATTTCCTATTATGGCAATCTAGCTATTCTGAAATTTTCTTTATAAAAAAAATGTGGCCTGATTTTTCTAAATTTGATTTTTATAAAATCATAAATAAGTTCCATAAAATTAATAGAAATTTTGGTGGATTGAGTGAAAGAGATAAATAAAAGAATTTTTACGTCTATAGTATTAATAGCAATATTTTTATTTTCTATCTTAGTGAAGGAAATATTTTTTATAACATTAGTTTTAATTTTGTTTCAATGTTTTTATGAGTTTTATTTTATATTAAACAAAATTTTTTCTCATAAAAATAAATTTATATTTTTTTTAAGCCTTTTTTTTATTCTTTTATCACTTTCAATCATTGTTTCTAAAATATTTATCTTGTACACAGGAGAAATAAACGAAGATAAAATAATTTTATTACTTATAATACTAATATGTATTTTATCAGATATCGGTGGATTTTTATTCGGAAAATATTTTAAAGGAAAAAAAATAACTAAAATAAGTCCTAATAAAACTTACTCTGGATCGATTGGATCTTTTATACTTTCTTTAGTTGTAATCTATTTTTTATTTAATAATTATATTTCAACAGGGCAACTACTTATATATACAATTATTATTTCTTTAGCTTCTCAGATAGGAGATATAATTATTTCTTATTTAAAACGTAAAGCTAAATTAAAAGATACTGGAAATATCCTACCAGGTCATGGAGGATTTTTAGATAGATTTGATGGAATGATTTTTGCTTTACCGATAGGTATGATCATAACAAATATAATATGAGTAAAGACCTAATTATACTTGGTTCTACTGGTTCAATTGGACACTCCACTTTATTGGCATTAAAAAAAAATAATAAAATCAAAATTAAACTACTTACGACAAATAAAAATGTTAAAAAAATTTTAAAACAAGCGATATTTTTTAAAGTTAAAGATGTGATTGTTGAGGATGTAAAAGAATATAAAAAATATAGAAAAATATTCAAAGAAAAAAAAATAAATCTTTATCTTGGAATACACAATATTAACCGAATTGTTAAAAAAAAAGTTACATTTTGCATCAATGCAATAACCGGATTAAATGGTTTGCAGCCAACAATAAAAGCTATTCCTTTATGTAAAAATATTTTAATTGCTAATAAGGAGTCAATTATTTGTGCGTGGGATTTAATATTAAAAAAATTGAAAATATATAAAACTAATTTTATTCCGCTTGATTCTGAACATTTTTCCATATGGAAATTAATAAAAAACGAACCAAATGAAGATATTGAAAAAATTATATTAACAGCTTCTGGCGGACCTTTTCTAAACAAAAGTATTAGACAATTACCCAACATAAGTCCCAAAAAAGCATTAAAACATCCAAATTGGAAAATGGGAAAAAAAATATCTATAGACTCAGCAACTATGATGAACAAAGTTTTTGAATTTATTGAAGCTAAAAAAATTTTTAATATCAAAAAACAAAATTTATCGATTCTTGTACATCCATCATCATTTATACATGCAATAGTTTTTTTTAAAGGGAATTTAATTAAGTTTCTTGGTCATGAAACAAATATGATTATTCCAATATCAAATGCTTTAGGAATTAATAAAAAAAAAAAATTTAGTAGCTACAATTCTATTTTGTATAAAATTAACAATTTGAGATTTTTTAAACCTAATCAAAAAAAATTTCCTTTGCTTGGGTTATTGAAACTATTACCAAATAGCTCATCTTATTTTGAAACTGTTCTAATTACATTAAATGATGAATTAGTAAATAAATACCTTAATAAAGAGATTAATTATGTCTCAATTCAAAAAAATATAGTAAGATTAATCAATAATGCATATTTTAAAAAATATTATAAATTAAAACCAAACAATATAAACGATATAATAAATGTTGCTAATAAGACAAAAAATTATCTTAACAAATATATTATTCATTATGTTAAGTAGAAAAGTTAATAGCGTTAAAATTATTTTAATATTACTTTTTCAAATTTTTTTTATTAATTATTCTTATTCAGATGCAATTAAAAAAATTATTATTAATGGTAATGAAAGAGTTTCAGATGAAACCGTGGTAATGTTCTCAAAATTAAACATCGGTCAAGACATTGATGAAAATGATCTTAATAATTCTTTAAAAGAGATGTATAATACTAACTATTTTAAAGATATCTCAATTAAATCAAATGATGGTATTGTTACAATTGATGTCCAAGAGAATCCAATTATTCAAAACGTGCAAATAAATGGAATTAAAAAAGATGCTATACTTGATAATATAAAAAAAGTAACAGTAAAATTAGAAAAATATCCATTTGTTGAAAATAAAATTAATGAACAGGTTAAGTTATTAAAAAATATACTTAAATCTTATGGATATTATTTTGTGAAATTGGATACATCTATAAATTATAACAATAATAACACTGTCGAATTAATTTATAATTTTAATTTAGGCGAAATAGCAAAAATAAAAAAAATAAATTTCATAGGTAACAAAATTTTTAGAGATAACACTTTACGTAATGTTATAATTTCAGAGGAAGCAAAATTCTGGAAGTTTATAACTCAAAATAAGTTTTTAGATGCTAACAGAGTAAAAGCAGACGTTGCCAGACTTAATGAGTTTTATAAAAATACAGGTTATTTTAATGTAAAAATTAAATCAACATCTGCAATTATTACTGACGAAAATCAATTTGAACTTAC
>CACKTH010000044.1 GCA_902603045.1 uncultured Pelagibacteraceae bacterium
CATAGTTTAAAAATCTTTTTGGTTTATCTCCTTCGATATCTGATGCAAAACCTGGTAAAAATATAATATAAAGATTTTTCTTATAATAATTGCTTATATATCTTAGTTTTTTTGTTTTAGAAATTTTTAGAAATTTAAATTTTTTCATATAAAGTATTAAAATTGATTTGAAAAATTATAACTCTACCATATGCATCCAAAATTGAAAGTTCTGCAAGTTATACCAAAACTTGGTTATGGTGGTGCAGAAACAGGTTGTTATGATATAGCACACTATCTACATGAAAATGAGTGTATATCTTTTTTAATATGCAACGGCGGTGAATTAACAAAGTTTATAGATAAAAAAAAAGTTAAATATATAAGATTACCTGTTAATTCCAAAAACCCCATTTTAGTTTTGATTAATTCTATAATTATTTCTTTGATAATCTTATTTTATAGAATTAATATTGTTCACGCGAGAAGTAGAGCACCTGCGTGGTCTTGTTTACTGGCTACTAAAATCACAAGATGTAAATTTGTAACTACATTTCATGGAACATATAACTTTAAAAGTAAATTAAAAAAATTATATAATTCTGTAATGTTGAGATCTGATTTAATTATTGCTGGGTCTAATTTTATATTTTCGCATATTAAAGAAAACTACTCTGAATACCTTAATGATAAAAAAAAATTCTTGGTGATATTTAGAGGCATTAATACTGATTATTTTGATCCTTCAACTACTATAGAAACAGAGGAAGATGAATTATTTAAATCATGGAAGCTTAAAATTGAGAGAAAGACCGTTCTATTGCCTGGAAGATTAACAGAATGGAAAGGCCAAGAAATGTTTTTAGACGCTATAAATAAAGTAAATGTAAATTTAGGACATGAGGTGTTTAATGTAATAATTTTAGGTAGTGATCAAGGAAGAGATCTTTACAAAAAGAAACTTATTAGGTTAGTTGAACAGCATAGATTAACCAATCAAGTAAAATTTATAGATCATTGTAAGAATATGCCTCTAGCTTACAAAGTTTCAGACATTATAGTTTCTTCATCTATAGAACCCGAAGCCTTTGGAAGAATATCTGTTGAAGCTCAGGCAATGAAAAAACCAATTGTTGCAAGTAATATTGGGGGATCAAAAGAGACTATAAATGAAAATAAAACAGGATTTTTATTTGAAGCAAACAACTCCGACGATCTTTCAAAAAAATTAATAGAAATTATGAATTTAGATGAACAGACTATCAATCAAATGGGTATAGAAGGTAGAAAAAATATTGTTTCAAAATTTAATGTTGAAAAAATGTGTTTTTCTACTTATTCAGAGTATAAAAAATTAATAAACTAATGCCAAATATTACACTACCAGATGGAAAAAAATTAAACTTTGAAAAAAGCATAACAGGTACCGAGGTTGCTGAAAAAATTAGTAAGTCTTTAGGTAAGCAAGCTTTAGTAATGAGTATAAACGGAGAGCTTAAAGACTTATATACCGTTATTGAAAATGATTGTTCTATTAAAATATTTACAGCTAAAGATCCAGAAGGTTTGGAAGTTATCAGACATGATACTGCACATATAATGGCTATGGCCGTTCAAGAACTTTACCCAGGCACACAGGTAACAATTGGGCCAGTTATAGAAAATGGATTTTACTATGATTTTGCAAGAAAAGAGCCTTTTACAAGCGATGATCTAAATAAGATTGAAAAAAAAATGTCAGAGATAATAGATAAAGATGTAAAAACAAGAAAAGAAGTTTGGGAGAGAGATAAAGCAATAAGTCATTTTAAAAAAATTGGAGAAAAATACAAAGCTGAGATTATTGAAAGCATTCCTAAAAATGAAGAGCTTACAGTTTACCATCATGGTGAAACATGGCATGATTTATGTAGAGGTCCTCATTTAGCATCCTCCGGTAAAATAGGTAAGGCTTTTAAATTGACAAAAGTATCTGGAGCTTATTGGCGTGGAGACTCCAATAATGAAATGCTTCAAAGAATATATGGTACTGGTTGGGCAACTCAAAAAGAATTAGACCTTTATCTTCAGAGAATTGTGGAAGCAGAAAAAAGAGATCACAGAAAAATTGGAAAAGAGATGGATTTATTTCATTTTAGAGAAGAAAGTCCTGGAGCTGTGTTTTGGCACCAGAAAGGGTGGAATTTGTTCCAAAAACTAGTTTCTTATATGAGAATGAAACAAGATCACGATGGTTATAAAGAGATAAATACGCCGGAAATACTTGATAGATCTTTGTGGGAAAAATCTGGCCACTGGGAAAAATTTGGAGCTAATATGTATACTTCAACTACACCAGATGAAAAAGTATTTGCAATTAAACCCATGAATTGTCCTGGGTGTGTCCAAGTATTCAATCAAGGACTTAAAAGTTATAGAGACTTACCTTTAAAAATGTCAGAATTTGGAAAAGTTCATAGATATGAACCATCAGGTGCATTGCATGGACTATTACGTGTGAGAGCTTTTACTCAAGATGATGCGCATATTTTTTGTACAGAAGAACAAATTACTGAAGAATGTTTGAGTGTTACAAATTTAATTTTAGAAATTTATAAAGATCTTGGTTTTGAAGATGTTATTTTAAAATATTCAGATAGACCAGATTTAAGAGTTGGAGACGATAAAGTTTGGGATAAGTCAGAGGCTGCATTGTTAGAAGCAATCAAAGCGACAAAGCTAGAGTACTCAATTAATAAAGGTGAAGGCGCATTTTACGGACCAAAAATTGAATTTGTTTTAAGAGATGCAATCGGTAGAGATTGGCAATGTGGAACCTTGCAAGTAGATCTAAATCTACCAGGTAGGTTAGGAGCTTCATTTGT
>CACKTH010000045.1 GCA_902603045.1 uncultured Pelagibacteraceae bacterium
CAGGAAATAAAATTATTAGCTACAGCAAACAAAATATAAATAAAAGTGATGAAAAAATAGTCTTAGAATCTTTAAATTCAAATTTAATAACAACAGGTAATTTTGTATCTACGTTCGAAAAAAAATTGAAAAAATATTTCAAATCGAAATTTGCTTTATCGTGTAGCAGCGGAACAGCAGCTTTACATATATCATTTAAATCAATAAATTTAAAAGAAGGAGATATTGTAATTATGCCTGCTATTAATTTCATCTCAGCATTTAATTTATGTAAAACTATTGGTGCTAGAGTTTATTTAGCTGATGTTGACTCTAATACTGGGCAAATGCGGCCCCAAGACGTTTTTAAATGCATAAAAAAGAATAAAATAAAAAAAATTAAGTTAATTTTGACAATGTACTTAGGCGGATATCCAGAAAACGTTGTTGAATTTAATAAAATAAAAAAATTATATAAATGTTTTTTAATAGAAGATGCGTGTCATGCTTTTGGAGCAAAGTATAAATTTAAGAATAAGTATTACAAAATAGGTTCTTGCCAACATGCAGACATAGCTACATTTTCATTGCACCCTTTAAAAACTATTACATCTGGCGAGGGTGGAGCAATTACAACAAATAGTGAAAAAATTCACAAAAAAATGCTTCTTTATAGATCTCATGGCATGAAACGAAAGAAAAAAAAACACTGGGAATATGACATTACTGAAAATGGATTTAATTACAGAATAAGTGATATAAATTGTGCACTAGCGATTAGCCAACTAGAAAGAATAGAATACTTTTTAAATTCTAGAAAAAAAATTTATGAGTACTATTTGAAATATCTTTATAATGATAATAATTTTTTAAAGATAAAATATAATAAAAATAATTTATCTGCTTACCATTTATTTCTTTTAAAATTAAAAGATAATTTTGCAAAAAAAAAAATAAAAAATAGTCTTATAAAATATATGCTAAATAAAGGTATAAAGTGCCAATATCATTATATTCCAATCTATAAGTTTAAAATTTATAAAGACAAAATTAACCTCTTAGATTTTAAGGGTGCAGAAAAATTTTATAGTTCCACATTCAGCATTCCTATATTTGTTGATTTGACCAAAATAAATCAAAAAAGTATTATTAAAAATTTGAATAATTATTTTAAGAAATGAATTTTCAAAAAAAAAGTAACATTTTTTATAGCAAGCAAGCAAATAAAAGAAACATAAATCCATCTGAGAAAGCTGGAAGATTTTATTCTCAATCAAATTTAGAAAGATATATTTTTAAAAGTATTGAAAAAGTTCTAGATTTAAAAAAAAATGAGAAATTTTTAGATATTGGCTGCGGCTGTGGCCCTTTAACAGACCTAATTATTAAATCTTCCATTAAAAAAAAAGTTCAAATTTTCTTATCTGACATACCAGAGGTTATTAAAGTATTAAAACATAAATATTCAAAGAATAGATATGTTTTTTTTTTAGAAGGAGAATTTCAAAATTTAATTTTAAAGGAATCTTTTGATAAAATTCTTTGTTATTCTGTTATTCAATGTGCAAATGACCCAAAATTTTTTTACAAACAAATTATTAAAGTATCAAATAAAAAAAGTAAAATTTTAATTGGGGATATACCAAATATTGATAAAAAGTTTAGGTTTCTTTCCAGCGAATTCGGACGTAAATTTGAGGAAAAAAGATTAGGAAAAAGAATTATAATTAAAAAATATTCAAATTTTTTAAACAAAACAAATCAAAATAAATTAGTTAATGATAAGCTTATCAATTTTATTTTTACTCATAGTCGAAAAAATTTAAGAAATTGTTTTGTAATTAAGCAACCTAAAAAACTTCCTTTCTCATATACAAGAGAGGATCTACTAATTGAGGGATATTAGAATGTTCTTGCCTATTTGGCCCAAACCTCAGAAATATTCTTTCAAAAAAAATAAATACAAAGTCAATAAAAAAGTGGTTGAGAAAATTGAAAATTTTTTTTGTAAAAATTATAATTCTAAATATTGTGCATTAATGCCATCCGCGAGGTCAGGCATAGTATTGTCATTCATTTATAAAAAATTCAACAGATCTAAAATAATTCGGATACCTAGATGGAGCTCAAATTGTTTGTATACTTCGCTGGGATCAATATCAGATCTTACCTGTAGTAATTATAAATTTAATGCAACATTAGTAGTTCACGCATTGGGAAGATCGCAATATACAAAGTCCAAAACTATTTTAGTTGACGACTCATCAGACAGCCTACCAAACAATAATTTCACTCCTTATATTAATTCAAAATTTTCTGATATAATTTCTTTACCCAAAATAATTGGCAGTTACTGTGGTGGAATTGTATTAACGAATAATAAATTATTCTTTAAGTTTTTAAAATCATATCAGACAAAAAATGTTACTTTAGCAAGTGAACAATCTTTCAAAAAATATCAATGTAACGTCATTAAAAAAGGTAATTTTGAGTGGTTTTACAATGAATCATTTAACTTCAGTTTAGATTACAATTCATGTGAGAATATTTATCAAAATTTGGATAATTTTTATATAAATAAGGAGACAATATTAAAGAGATTGCAAACAATAAATTATAACGAAAAAAAACTTGATAAATATAGGATAGGCCCTTGTTTAATATTTAACTACAACAATATATCTTCTAAATTCTTTGAAACGCGCCATGTAAATGCATCAAAATTTATAGATAATGAGAATTATTTAAAAAAATTAATTTTTCCAATACATCTGTCAATTACAGATAGTGAATTTAATAAAAGGATTGATGATATTAAAAAAAACAAATTAT
>CACKTH010000046.1 GCA_902603045.1 uncultured Pelagibacteraceae bacterium
TGTCAATACTTTAATTAATATTTTTCCGTTTTTATTAATCAAATTTTTATGATCATGTATCAAAATTGCATAAATGTCTTTTTGATTTAAATCTTTTAAAGATTTAGAAACCTGAAGAAGAAAGATTGGTATTTTCTTTTTATTTTTTCAATATCTTCACTAAAAATTTTATTAAAAATTTCTTTTCTCCAAAGATCTAATCTTGGAGCACCAGTTTTCTTAATTTTATACGAGTAATTTGAGTATTTTTTTTTCCACAATCTATCATCAAAGTTCCCCCAGGTATAAATTCTGTCAACTAATTTTAAATTTTCTATGCTGCTCCTAAATTTTAAAAAAGATAAAAAATTAATATCATTAGACAATGCATATCCGCCTTCTTCATCCAATGATAAATAAATATTTCCCTTTTTTTTTATTCTCTTTATATGATTAGTATCATTTTTATTTAATGATTTATAAAAATAAACTCCTTTACCAAAAAGATTTGTTGCTCTTTTAATTGCAAGTTTATCTCCAATAACAAAATAAAATTTTTCTTTAATATTATTGCCAATAAAAAAAAGTTTAGAAATCAATTCTCGAGATTTTACTTCAACCGTCAAATATATTAAGTTCATCAAACTTTAATTAAAAACATTTTTTAAATAATTGTTTTTAACTTTTTTAAATTTAGAAATTTATTAATTTTCGAGTTATATGAAAATTCTTCATTCATATTCTTAATTTTAAATTTTTTTTTGAAGTAATGTTTAATTCTTTTTTTATTAATTAACCTGTTGTTTGCCAAAATAATATAGTACTTACCAATATCTATCGTATCTGGACTATCGTGATTTTGAATAAGTTCTTCGTGCATTTTTTCACCTGGTCTCAAACCAACTATTTGAATTTTTCTTGCTGAGTTTATAACTTTGCATAAGTCTACAATTTTACAACTTGGCATTTTTGGAATATAAATTTCTCCCCCAACTTGATTATTTATTGCAAAAAAAACAGTCTTTACACCATCTTCTAATGAAATCAAAAATCTAGTCATTTCATAACTTGTTAATGGAAACCTATTTGAAATGTTAGATTTATCTATTTCCTTAAATTTTGGAATAACAGAACCTCTAGAAGAAATTACATTTCCATATCTAACGATTGAAAACTTTACTTTACCTCCAGCATAATCATTTGCTGCGATAAATAGCTTATCACTGCATAATTTAGTTGCCCCATATAAATTTATTGGTGCTACAGCCTTATCAGTTGATAGAGCTATTACTTGTTTAACTTTTAAATCTATCGCAGCCTCAATTATATTTTGTGCACCAATAACATTGGTATTAATAAATTCAGTTGGATTATACTCTGCTGTAGGAACTTGTTTTAAGGCTGCAGCGTGTACAACAATATCAATATCATTAAAAGCTCTCTTAAGTCTATCTTTATCTCTGACATCTCCTAAAAAAAATCTTACTTTTGAATGTTTAAACTCTTCTTCATTTGACATGTTAAATTGTTTAAGTTCATCTCTACTAAATATTACTATTTTTTTTATTTTTGGAAATTTTTTTAAAATCATTTTGCAAAATTGTTTTCCAAATGACCCCGTTCCACCTGTAATTAAAATTGATTTTTTATTTAGCATTGTTAATTAAAAGATAATTAATATTATATTTAGGTGTATATACTTTTATATCCAATCAGACCATATAAATATTTGTTGACTATTGATTAATTAAACTGTACATTTTTTGAACGTTCAAACAATGAACAGCCTATTATGAAAAATAGTCAGGATCAATTAAATTTATTAAGACAAATAGGATCTAATAAAAATCAATCTCAGAGAGATTTAGCTAAGGAAATGGGTTTTAGCCTAGGGAAACTAAACTATTGTTTAAAGAGATTGAATGAAAAGGGACTTGTTAAAATTAAAAATTTTAAAAAAAATCCTAACAAACTTAACTATGTGTATCTTTTAACACCCAAAGGAATAAATGAAAAAACAAAATTAACAATTAATTTTATGAAAAGAAAAATGAAAGAATATGACGAGCTTAAAAAAGAGTAGAGGCAAAAAAATATAATTATTTGATGTTTAAAAAGTTTTTAAATATTATAAAAAATTTATCATTAGATTTTCCAAAAGAAAAAATTATTATAAAACCTCATCCTACCGAAGATATTAATAACTGGAGATCACATTTCAAATCTCATCAATACAAAAATATAATAATTGATAACAGTTTTGATATAACAGCCTACATAGCAGCATCAAAGTGTGTAATATTTAATTCATCTACTGCGGGCGCTCAAGCGGTGATTATGGGAAAAAAAGCAATTTCCTACGGTGACGTTAAAAAAGATAAATCACTTAGAAACTTTTCAAATTTTTGTACGTCAAGAGTAAAAAATTATAAAGAACTTAAACAAGAATTAAAAAAAAAATCGTTAAATATCAATAACAAACATAATATCAAGTTTGTTAAAAATAGAATGCATATAACTAAAAAAACTGCATCAAAATATATTATAGACGATA
>CACKTH010000047.1 GCA_902603045.1 uncultured Pelagibacteraceae bacterium
ACTCGTAGGCTTGGGTAATCCAACCCCAAACAGTCATAATAATAGACATAATATAGGTTTTAAAGTTGTAGATGCCATAAATCAAAAATTCGGTCTTTCAAAGCAAAAGCCAAAATTTAAGGGTTTACTTACAACAGGTAATATCGGGGAAAAGAAAATTTATGCCATCAAACCTCTGACTTTCATGAACAATTCAGGAATATGTATCAGAGAATTGCTTGAATATTTCAAAATAGATGCGGAAGATGTTATTGTTTTTCACGATGATCTAGATGTAGAGTTGGGAAAAATAAAAGCCAAATTTGGTGGATCAAGTGCAGGTCACAATGGTGTCGCTTCAATAGATAAATTTATTGGAAAAGACTATTCAAGAGTGAGAATTGGGATTGGAAAGCCAGAGAATAAAATGTCTGTATCAGACTTTGTTTTAAATGATTTTTCTGATGATGAACAAGAACACTTGGAAAAAATTACTCACAATATAATAGACTCTATTGCTATTTTAATAGATAAAAAATTAGATTTATTCTCAAGCAAAGTTAACAACAATTAAATGGGTTTTAAGTGTGGTATAGTTGGTTTACCAAATGTTGGTAAATCTACATTATTTAATGCACTGACAAATTCAAGTAAAGCACAAGCAGCAAATTTTCCTTTCTGTACGATAGATCCAAATATAGGTGTAGTTCCTGTGCCAGATTATAGGTTAGATGAATTGGTTAAAATTTCAAATTCAAAAAAAAAAATAAATACCACAATATCTTTTGTAGATATAGCGGGATTAGTAGAGGGAGCCTCTAAAGGTGAAGGATTAGGTAACAAATTCTTATCCCACATAAGAGAAGTAGATGCTGTTATTCATTTAATTAGATGCTTTGACTCAGATGATATTCATAATGTAAATCCAACAGTTGATCCAGTTAGAGATTTAGAAATAATTGAGACAGAAATGTCCTTGGCAGATTTGGAGTCTATTCAAAAAAGACTAGATAAGAAAAATAAAAAAAATAATGATGAAAATCAAAACCAAATTCTAGATAGAGCACAGAATTTAATTAATGATAACGATGATATAAATAAATTATATGATGAATTTGATAAAAAGGATGTAAAATTGTCAGGATTATTGTCAATAAAGCCTAAATTGTATGTTTGTAATGTTGATGAAAATAGCATTGATAAAGGTAACGATTATACAAAAAGTTTTATTGAAAAATATGGTTCTAAAAACACTCTAACTATTTCAGCTGAAATAGAGAATCAATTAAATGAACTAGAAAATGAAGAAAGAAAAAACTATATGACAATGATTAATGTTGATGATACTGGATTAAATTTATTAATCAAAAAAGGATATGACCTTTTATCTTTAGAGACTTTTTTTACTTCAGGAGTTGAGGAGACAAGGTCCTGGACAATTAACAAAAATTGCATGGCACCTCAAGCAGCAGGTATAATTCATACAGATTTTGAAAAAGGTTTTATAAGAGCAGAAACTGTGTCTTATCAAGATTTCGTTAGTAATGGTGGTTGGTTAAAATCTAGAGAAAATGGTAAAATGAGATTAGAAGGTAAAGATTATATCGTTAAAGATGGGGATGTTCTAAACTTTAGATTCAACACGTGACCATATCTTCTTCATTGTAAAGTAAACCAACACAGTCAATATTATCAAATAAGCTATAACTCTAAATCCTGTTTTATGTCTTTGCTCTAAATGTGGTTCTGCTGACCACATTAGAAAATTTGTAACATCTTTAGACATTTGCTCAGCTGTAGCTTTTGTTCCATCTGTATACTCAATTAAATCATCAGATAAAGGAGCTGGCATTTTAATTTTATTACCATACATATACTTATTGTAATAAACACCATCATCAAGTTCTACACCCTCTGGTGGTTCAGAATATCCTAACAATAAGGAATAAATATAATCTGCTCCGCCTTTTCTTGCCTTAACTAGAACAGACATATCTGGTGGATAAGCACCACCATTAGCAGCTTTAGCTTCTTGTTCATTTGCATATGGCATCACGAATTTATCAGATAATTTAGCTGGTCTTACAAACATTTCACCAGTGCTGTCCGGGCCATCTGTTACCTCAAAACTTGCAGCAATTGCTTTTGCCTCTGCTTGAGAAAATTCTGGTCCACCCGTCTCTGCTAAATTTCTATAGGTTAAATATTTCATAGAATGGCAAGATGCACATACTTCGGTATATACTTGATAACCCCTTTGCAATGATGCTCTATCAAATTTTCCAAATAGACCTTTGAAAGTCCATTTAGTCTCTAAAAAAGGAGGTGATTTTTCAGCAGAGTTAGATGAATTTATTACTATAACTGAGAATATTAAAACAAAAAAAATATTTTTTAACTTACTCACTTTATTGTTTTTTCTATTTTTTCATCACTCCTTGCTGCAGCTAAATTTGGTGAACCTCCTAAAACAGGCTCGGTAATACTCAAAGGAAGCGGGGTAGTTTT
>CACKTH010000048.1 GCA_902603045.1 uncultured Pelagibacteraceae bacterium
ATTTCTTTCTGAGGTCTTTTCCAATTTTCTGTTGAAAAAACAAATAGTGTTAAGTACTTAATTTTTTTTTTTATTGCGGCTTGAATTATTTTATCAACCGTCTCAAGGCCTTTTTTATGACCGTATTTTCGAGAATTTCTTTTTTTTAAACCCCATCTGCCATTTCCATCCATTATAATGGCTACATGTTTTGGAGGGTTCATATTGTCATTATTTCTTTTTCTTTATTTGAAACCTTCTCATCTATAATTTTAATATTATTATCAGTGTAATCTTGAATAATTTTTTCAAATTTTTTTTCATTATCTTCTGATATTTCTTTATTTTTCAAAAGTTTTTTAATTTCATCATTAGCTTCTCTTCTTATATTTCTTATAGAAACTTTACATTTTTCACCTGTTGATTTAACGATTTTTTTTAATTCAATTCTTCTTTCTCCACTTAAATCAGGCACAGGTAACCTTATTAATTGTCCGTCAATTTGAGGATTTAGTCCTAGTTCTGATTTTTTTATTGCAGCATCAACCAATGATACGTTTGCTATATCCCAAACTTGTATATTTATAGTTCTCGCCTCTGGTGTGGTAATTGTGCCAATCTGATTAATTGGCATTTTTTGACCATATACGTCAACTTTTACTAAATCCAACATACTCGCGTTAGCCCTGCCTGTTCTTAGTGAAGCTAACTCTTTTGTAAATACTTCCAATGTCTTAATCATTTTTGTTTTATAATTTGTATCAATAAACATTACTCACCAACTTTTATTCTCGCAAATTCCTTAATTATTAAATTTGAAATATTCATATCAACAATTATATCTTTAACCTTTTTTTTTGGCTCCATAACCCAATCTTGTGTCATTAAAGTATTTTCATCTTTAAATTTTTTAATTTTACCTAAACTTATTTTATTAGCAATATCTTCAGGTTTTCCTGAATTTTTTAATTCCTCTGCTATAAGTGTTTGCTCTTTGTCAATAATATCTTTTTTTATATCTTCAGAATTTATAGCAATTGGGTTAGATGCAGCTATATGCATTGAAAGTTGTTTCCCAAAAGAACTAAATTCTTGATCTTTTTGATCTGCTTCCAATGAAACAACTACACCCAATTTTGAAACATTATCTTTTATTATAGAATGCTGATAAATAAAATTTTGTGAATTTAAATTATTTATTGTTATAGATCTACCAATTGTTATTTTTTCACCTATTTTTGCAATTAATGAAATTAAATTTTCATCAACTGTTTTATCGTTATTCATTTTTGATTTATTTAATTTGTCTAAATTTGATGAACAAGAATTATTAATTTCACTTAATTCTTTTACAAAATCTATAAAATTATCATTTTTAGCAACAAAATCTGTCTCACAGTTTACTTCTATCATGGAAGTTTTGTTAATATCTCCACTTACTACAACAACTCCCTCCTTAGCCTCTCTTGTCATTTTTTTTGATGCTTTAGCAATTCCTTTTACTCTTAAAATTTCAGCTGCTTTTTCTAAATTTCCATCTGCTTCCTTCAATGCTAAATTACAATCTTTAAAACCAGCTCCAGTTGATTGTCGTAATTTTTTTACGTTTTCTAAATCACTCATATTATCTTATTTTTAATTGGGTTTTATATTTACTTTTTCAGATTTTTTTTTAGTATTTTCTAAGTTTTTTGGATTGTTTTTATTATCAGAGATAGATTTTATATCTTCTGTTATATGTTTAATATTTCTATTTGCATCATTGATGGTTTCTTTCATTAAATTACAATACAAGTCTATTGATCTTCTTGCATCATCATTGCCAGGAATTGGATAATCAATACCTTCTGGATCTGAATTAGTGTCTAAAATAGCTATTATTGGAATACCCAATTTTATTGATTCTTTGATGGCTAAAGACTCATAGTTTGTGTCAATGATAAATACTAAATCTGGAATGTTTTTCATTTCCATAATACCTCCTAAAGATCTTTGCAGCTTATCTCTTTGTCCGCTCATTTTAAGTAATTCTTTTTTTGTAAACCCTCGGTTTTCAGATGAAAGGTCTGAATTAATTTTGTTTAATTTTTTTATTGAATTAGAAATAGTACCCCAATTTGTTAACATACCACCTAGCCACCTATAATTAACAAAATATTGATCAGTTTCTTTAGCTAATTCTGCAACTGCTTCGGATGCTTGTTTTTTTGTAGATATGAACAAAACTTTTCCACCTGAAGAGATTGTATCATGTACTTTTTTTAACGCAGAATTAGTTAATTCAAGAGTTTGAGTTAAATCAATTATATGTATAGAGTCTCTTTTTCCAAAAATGTACTTCTTCATCTTAGGGTTCCATCTTAAAGTTTTATGACCTAGATGAACTCCAGCTTCTAGCAATTGTTCTATTGTAAGTTT
>CACKTH010000049.1 GCA_902603045.1 uncultured Pelagibacteraceae bacterium
TATAATTCCAACAACTATGAAACTTTGATCTTGTACCTTAACTATGTCATTTATTTTTATCTTTAAAGTTTTTGATAAACTTTCATTAATCAAAATTGTCTTTGGTTCCTTTTGTATTCTTTCATAAGCATCTTCTGGCTCATAAACAACTTCACCGTAAAGTGGATATTTTTCATCAACTGTTTTAATTCTTGTAAATAATGATTTATTTTTTTCTCTGCCTGTCGTAGAAAGCATTGTACTGAACTCTATCATTTGTGAGACAGTTGAAAATTCCTTTACTTTATTGACTAAATTAAGATCCCCCTGATTACGGTTATAATCGATTTCGAGATCTCCACCCAAAAGAACTTTTGCATTATCATTAAGCTCTTTTTTTAAACTATCTTCGATTGTAAAGATGGCACTTAAAATAAAAAGACTGATAAACAGTGTTACAATAATGCTTGAAATTTTTTTATAATTTCTGCTTAAATCCTTTAAAGCATACTTGAATATTAAACTTAACTCCGAAGAATTATTTAATTTTTCCATCTTTGATTTTAATTTTTCGTTTTGCTTTGTCTGCTAATTTTGGATCATGTGTGACCATTATTAAAGAAGACCCTTCTTCTTTGACGTATTTAAATAAAATTTCAGAGATCATTATTGAGTTTTCGGTATCTAGATTACCAGTTGGTTCATCAGCTAAAATCAAATCTGGTTTCATTGCAATAGCTCTTGCAATCGCCACACGTTGTTGCTCTCCGCCAGATAATTGACTTGGAAGATTATTGAATCTATGTTTTAGACCAAATCGATCTAATAAACTTTTTGCTTCTTTCTCGGGATTTTTAAATTCATTAAGTTCAAGTGTTAAAGCTACATTTTCAACAGCTGTATAATTTGGAATTAAATAGAAAGATTGAAATATAATCCCTATATTTTGCTTTCTAATTTCAGATACTTCGTCTTCATTAAGATTTGTTATTTCCCTGTCTTGAAATATAATTTTCCCTGAGGTTGGACGTTCTAGTCCACCAATAAGCATAATCAAGCTTGTTTTTCCTGACCCACTTTCACCAACCACAGATACAGTTTCTTTTTTTTTTATAGTTAAATCAATATTTTTTAAAACATTGATATTGTCCTTCCCAGTTTGGTATTTGAGATTTATTTTTTTTAATTTAAGAAGTGTGTTCATGAATAAAAGTTTATTTATAAAAATATTGTTATTCTTTCTAGTGCACATAAATGCAAGTGCAATAGAAAAGGTTATATTATTCGGTGATAGTTTAATGGCGGGTTATGGTCTACCTAAAGAACAACACTTATCTTTGGTTTTAGAAAGCAATCTCGTTAGGAGTGGTTTAAATATTAAGGTAATAAATGGAAGTGTGTCAGGAAGTACTTCTTCTGGTGGATTGAATAGAGCAGAATGGAGTTTATCAGAACCCGGTATTGATCTAATTATCCTTGGTCTTGGGGCAAATGATATGCTTAGAGGAATTCAACCAGATGAAACTGAAAGAAATTTAGAAGAAATAATTAAAATTGCTAATAATAAAAAAATAAAAATTATAATAGCTGGAATGGTTGCGCCAACAACTCATGGAACTAAATATAAAAAAAATTTTGATGCTATTTATCCTAAATTGTCAAAAAAATATAATTTACCTCTAATTCCATTTTTGTTAGAAGGTGTTGCTCTTGATCCAAATCTAAATCAACAAGATGGAATACATCCTAACAAAGCTGGAACAATAGTTATAAGTAATACAATTCAAGATATTATTTCAAAAAATTATTAATCGGATATGAAAAAAAAATATCATCATTTAGCTAATGGCACATTTCGTAATCCTGAAGGATCAAAGGAGATTGATATGAATTTCAATTGGTCGTTTAAGGTCTTTAACCAAGAAAAAAAAAAATTAGATATGACTTTTCCTGAAAGTAATATTATTAAAAAAGAAAAAGTTTTATTGGATTTAAATAATTTCCAAAAAGAAGATTATGTAGCGTGGATAGGTCATGCAACATTTTTATTAAAATTAGGGGAAATAACAATAATAACAGATCCAGTTTTTTCAAAAAATGCAGGACCTTTATTTTTTGGGCCAAAGAGATTTACCGAACCGGCATTAAAACTTAATGAGATACCAAGAACAGATATTTTTC
>CACKTH010000050.1 GCA_902603045.1 uncultured Pelagibacteraceae bacterium
TTTCATTTCAGTATTTAGATTTTCTATATTAAATCTAAAATTGTGATTACAAAAAACAATATCAAAAAATTTTTGCAATATTTTAATATCTTCATTCGAAATTTTTGCTCTTCTAAGACCAATAAGATTAAGTCCAACTAAATGATTTCTATTTCCCAATGAAAGGCCAAATGGAATTACATCACTTAACACCCCGGTCATACCACCTACCATTGATAGTCTTCCAATTCTTGAAAATTGATGTATAGCACAACTACCTCCAACTATTGCATTATTTTCTATAGTTACATGACCACCAACCTGAACATTATTTGCTAAAACTATATTATTGCCAAGATTGCAGTCATGCGCTACATGGCAATAGACCATCAATAAATTATTACTTCCTAATTTAGTTATTGTACCTCCCTGGAGAGTGCCTGAGTTAATATTCACATATTCTCTAAATTTATTATTATCTCCAATAATTATAGAATTTTTTTCACCTTTATATTTTAGATCTTGTGGTGGTGATCCAATTGACACAAAAGGGAAAATCTCATTATTTTTTCCAATTCTTGTATAGCCTTTAATACTCACATGAGAATGTATTTTTGTTTTTGATCCTATTTCTACATCTGAACCAATTACACAATATGGACCAATTTCAACATCTTTAGAAATTTTAGCGCTCTTATCTACAATGGATGTTGGATGTATCACACTTTATTGATAACAAATTATTTTCTAAATACTTATCAAGAATTGCTACTAATTATTTCTTTCTGTCGACTATAGTTGCTGCCCATTGTGCATCAGCCATTTTTTTTCCATTTACTATGGCTTCACCCTTATATTTCCATACTCTTCCGTGAGATCTTATAGCCTCAATATTTAATTCTAATTTACAATCTGGTATTACAGGATTTCTAAATCGTGCCTTTTCAACTGTCATTAAAAAAACTAATTTGTTTTCATATGTTTTTTTATCTATACCTGCTGCTGTTAGGGCGGCTGCTGCTTGTCCAAAGGCTTCAACAATTAAAACCCCTGGCATAACTGGTTCTCCTGGAAAATGTCCTTGAACAAAAAAACTGTCTTTAAGGACATTTACAATAGCTGTGGCAGATTGAAGTTTTTTTATATTAATCAATTCATCTATCAATAGCATTGGCTCTCTATGAGGTAATAAACTTTTAATTTGATTTTTATTTAATTTATCTGACATTTATCTATTTTCTTTTAAAAAATTTCTAATATTTTTAGCAGGATATCCCATGACCTTAGAATTGTCTGGTAAGTTTTTTACAACTCCACTGCCACCACCTATTTGAACATTATTTCCTATTTTTAAATGCCCTGAAATGCCAGCTTGACCTCCTATTAAAACTCTATCACCAATTATGGAACTTCCAGCAAAACCTACTTGACCTGTTATTATACAATTTCGTCCTATATTTACATTGTGGGCAATATGAACTTGATTGTCTAAAAAGGTGTTTTTTCCAATTATAGTGTTTGATAAGGAACCTCTATCAATAGTATTATTACAACCTATCTCAACATTATCTTCAATTATAACCATTCCAATATGTGGATATCTAGTGTTCTTATTTTTTTCAGGAAAAAAACCAAAGCCTTTCTTGCCAATTATGGCTCCATCTAACACTCTAACGTTTTTACCAATAAGAGTATTTTTAATTAATACATTATTACCAATTACACAATTGGAGCCTAATGTAACATTAGATTCAATTATAGTATTGTGCCCTATTATTGTGTTTTGTCCAATGCGCACGTTTTTTCCTAATAAAACATTTTTACCAAATTTAATTTTTTTAAAATTTTTTTTTTCAGGTTGCATTACATGAAAATCTACGGAATCATCTAAAGAATCCGGATAAAAAAGCTCAGTTACGGAATAAATCGATTTTAATATATTTGATACAATTATTGGCTCACAATATTCTTTAATTTTAGAAAAATATTTTTCGCTTGAAATAACAAATTTAACATTACTTTTTTTTAATTTTTCAAAATATTTAATGTTGTTAAAAAAAGAGATATCATTTTTTTTTGCATCATTTAGATCTCTAATA
>CACKTH010000051.1 GCA_902603045.1 uncultured Pelagibacteraceae bacterium
AGGCATCGAATGTTTAATATTTTAGATGTATCAGAAAATATAAACCCGAAAAAATATAATCTTAATAGTGATGGTAAATTAGAAATAGAGTGGAGTGAAGGAAATCATGTAAGCTATTATGACATTAATTGGCTTAGAGAAAATTGCTACACTATAAAAAATAATGAAGAATACAAATCACCCTACCAATTATGGGATGGCAGTTTAGAAAAAAATATTGATAGTGTATATATAGATCATAATGAAATTATATCTTCTGAAGAGGGATTAATTAAATGGCTAGAACTTCTTCACTTTAAAGGAATAGCTATAGTTTATAATGCTCCAGTAGAAAAAAATTCAGCGTTTCCTTTATTAAATAGAATTAGTCACATAAGAGAGACATTTTTTAAAACACCTTTTGAAGTTGTAAATATACCAAAACCGAATAACTCAGCTTATACAGCTCATGCGCTTCAAAATCATATGGATTTACCGTGGTTTGAAAATCCTCCTGGGTATCAATTTTTACATTGCTTAGTTAATTCAGCAAAGGGAGGTGATTCATCAGCAGTAGATGCATTCGCAGTCGCAGAATATTTAAAGAATAATGACAAAGATACTTTTGATACGCTTACAAATATTCCTCTAAAGTTTAGAGATAAAGATTATACACAAGAAGCTCATAGAAGCTTTTATGGCACTGCAATAAGTCTTACAAAAGATGGTGACTATAATGATGTTAGATTTAGTACTGCAACCATGGACGCTTTAGACTGTCATCCAGATCAAATGGATAAAGTTTATAAATCTCATCATAAATTTGGAAAACTTTTACATGATGACAATTTTCAAATAAAATTTAGGCTAAGACCAGGAGATATATATACATTCAACAATAGAAGAGTGCTTCACGGAAGAACTGAGTTTGATCCAAATTCCGGACACAGACACCTGCAAGGTTATTACATGGATAGAGATGAAATTGTGGGTCGATTAAATTATCTTAAGAAATAAAAAAAAGGGCTTTGAAAATCAAAGCCCTTTTTAACTAATTTATTTAAAAGTTATTATGGAAGCCAACTTTTCCACTTATCTGGATTATTGTCTAACCACTCATTAACAACTTCTTTTACATCTCTTTTCTTGATATCAACTTCCACTAACATTTTAGCTTGGTCAATATTTTGTAAAGACATTTTTTCAAAGAACTTCTTAGCATCAGAATGTTCTGCACTAGCAAAAGTAGCTGGGTTTCCGTAATTCATTGTATAATCTTTAGCCCAACCAGTTGCTGGCCATCCTTTTGTTCCACAATCTTTCCAATTTCCTGCCTCTGTGAATGTATCTGGATTACAAACTTTATGTTCAGGTAGTTGTACTCCAACCATATCAAACTCACCAAAGAACCAATGCGGAGACCATAGATATAACATAAATGGTTCTTTTCTCATGTATGCAGCTTTAGCTTCTGCTATTGCAGCAGCCTCAGTACCAAGTTCGTCAGCTTGGAAATCTATGCCTAAAAGATCAAGTCTTTTTTGGTCATGACAGTTCCATCCTGCAACAGGACATCCGATAAGTCTTCCTCTTTTACCACTCTCTATTGTTGCAAATTTAGCTTTATGTTTGTTTAAATCTTTCCAAGTTTTGATGCCAAATTCCTCTGCTGCATATCTAGGTATCCAATAATCAGATAAACCAATTATTCCTGATGTACCTAAAAGATCTACACTTCCGTCTCCGCTGTAACTTCCTACAACTTTGCCTTCGTATATTAAATCTTCATTTAACATTACAGAGTCAGCTTCAGCATAGCTCGGCCAACTTTCGCATGCAAAATCTAATTCACCAGCAGCAATGGCTTCCCATAATCCTGTTCCAGATGGGAATACTGTTTGTTTAACCTTATATCCCATTTCTCTTTCAAGGATTGCAACTGCAACTTCGCATGTAATTATCCCACCAGTCCAATCTGCAATAGCTGCATGAAGTCTTTTAGCTGCATTAGCATGTCCAAAAGATCCAATTAGCAACACCACAGATAGTATTAGTGCTGATATTTTTTTTGATAACCTCATTTATTTCCTCTCTTT
>CACKTH010000052.1 GCA_902603045.1 uncultured Pelagibacteraceae bacterium
TAAATAAAACTAATGATAATAGAATTATATGTTTTAGGTATTTAGTATTTTTAAAATTATTTAATGAGAAAAATATTATAAATAAAATTCCTATAAATAAAATAATGACGTTATGTAAATAATAATGCTTAAAAAATATTGAACTAAACAAACTTATAAATGTTAAACCTGAAAGACCAAAAAAACCAATTAAAGTAAAGTTTTCTGATTTAAAAAAAACTTTGTTAACAAAAAATCCCCAGCCAATTATCGATAATAGTATTATTTCAAAAAAAATAAAAAAAATGAAATTATTAAGCATATCAAAAGCATTAAATCTTTAATGCAAAATATATAATTTTTTTATTTAAATCAAAAACTTAAAATCTATATTTATTTTGTGAAAGGAAGTGGTGCCCCCGCACGGATTCGAACCGCGGACCTATTGATTACAAATCAATTGCTCTACCAGCTGAGCTACAAGGGCACTATAAGTTAAGTTTTGTATTATGATTTTAAAGATTATCAAGTTTTATTTTTATATTGATTTATATGATGAAAAACTATTGCTGCACTATTAGATATATTTAAACTCTCTATATTTTTATTTATGTCAATTTTAACAGAAAAATCTGTGTACTTTTTTGTATGCTCTCTCATACCAAAACCCTCGGAACCAAATAAAAGGATATTATTACCATCCCATTTAATATCATTAAATTTCTTATCACTTTTCGCCTCAAAACCGTAAATCCAAAAATTTTTATCTCTTAAATATTTTAATGTAGTATTGATATTTGAAACTTGAAAAATGTTTATATGCTCCATGCATCCACTTGCTGATTTATACATCATTTTACTTTCAGAAGGATAGTGTCTTTCTTTAACAATTATCCCATCAATATTAAAAGATGCTGCGCTTCTTATTATAGAACCTATATTTCTTGGGTCACTAACTTCTTCTAGACAAGCGAAAGTTAAGTTACTTTTTGTTTTAATAAATTCTTTTATATTAATCTTTTCTAAATGTTCAATTTCAGCAACATAACCCTGGTGAGTAATACCATCTTTTGAGCAATATTTATCAAGCTCTTTCCTTGTTTTGTAATAAATTTTTAAATCTTTAAGTAAATTTTTTTTCGAACTTACTCTGTGTATATTTTTTTTACTTTCTTCAGTAAGAAAAATTTTTAAAACTTTCCGATTAGTATTCTTTAATGCTTCGATAACTGCATGTTTTCCAACTATAAAAAAAGATGATTTGTTCATGATAAATGTTGAATTTACACTATTTTTTAAGCATTTTTTCTAAAATTCACGTATTGCATTTGTACAATAAAAATATATAAAACGCATGTTGTTTAAAGCTTTATTAAACATGGGGTGCTTCCCCCTAAATTGTATTATGGAGGGGTACCAAAGCGGTCAAATGGGGCGGGCTGTAAACCCGTTGACTTCGGTCTTCGAAGGTTCGAATCCTTCCCCCTCCACCATTTAATAATTTTTTTTTCAACATGGAGTATACTTGGGTGTTGCGGGTGTAGTTCAATGGTAGAACGCTAGCCTTCCAAGCTGGATGTAAGGGTTCGATTCCCTTTACCCGCTCCAAAATTAAATTAAGGAAAAATATAAAAGAGGTAAATAAGTAATGTCAAAAGAAAAGTTCGTAAGAAATAAACCGCACTGTAATATTGGAACTATAGGTCATGTTGACCATGGTAAAACAACATTAACTGCTGCGATCACAAAAGTTTTAGCAGAGTCTGGTGGTGCACAATTTACTGCTTATGATCAAATTGATAAAGCTCCAGAGGAAAAAGAGAGAGGTATAACAATTTCAACTGCTCACGTGGAATATGAAACAGAAAAAAGACACTATGCACACGTAGATTGTCCAGGACATGCTGATTATGTTAAAAACATGATCACAGGTGCTGCGCAAATGGATGGTGCAATATTAGTTGTTAATGCAGCAGATGGACCTATGCCGCAAACAAGAGAACATATTCTTTTAGCAAGACAGGTTGGA